>CANHVE010000186.1 GCA_947464015.1 Saprospirales bacterium
ATGACCTAATTGTATAGATGCTTTGGCTCCATTAGAATGAATTGCGTTTGTTAATTCCTTTAATGAAGGTATAATCTCTTTTCTAATCCACATTTGATGTGAAAATGATAAGCCATTTTTTGATACTGATGCATATGCAACAGTTGTCATTCCTATTTCACCTGCAGCTAAAGTAGTATGATAATTGATTAAATCTTTACTTACCGAGTTATTAGGGCACATCCCTTCAAAGGCAGCTGCTCGTATACTCCTATTTCGTAATTCAATGGGACCAATACGCAGTGGGGTAAATAATTTACTCATATTTCAAAAGTAATTTAATTTAAATCATATTTACTAATTTCTTTAAAAAGTAAATCTACTAACTGAAATATGAAAGTTAAGCTATTCTATTAAAAATCTTTTAGTTAAAGTTTGATTATCCGTTTTAAGACGTAAATAATATGTTCCTTTAACCAAATTAGTAATATCAATTTTAGATTGGAATCTAAAACTATTAAAGACCACACTCCCACTTGCTGAATAGATGATAATAGAAGTTATATTACTTTTATTTAATGAATTTGCCAAAAATAAATTGACTTCATTTTTAGCAGGATTTGGATATAACAATATACTTTTAGCATCTGTAGTTATATCTTCTATAGCTTGTGGCAAATTGCATTGATTAAAACCGTTAAATACAGAATCAATGGTTCCACTAGGATTAATAAAATGAAAGGTATATATAGGTCCAGACCAGCTATAATCTACTTGATATGTTTGTCCTCCAAGTGTATACGTAAGTATATAACCATTATGAGTACTATTTTCGACACAACTAGTAATTAAAGCACCTGCTAATGGAGTTAAGCCAGGTCTTACAGGATGGGCTTGAGCTTGAGGAATTAATTGATGAGTTGAGTCTTCTGTTACAGAACCTACCATATTCGCTATCATATAAGGAGCATTATTCGTTCCATGATAGTGATATACACCGTCAGTTCCATAATGTCCATGATTTAGATCTAAGGTAGACATAGGTGAGCCATCAGGTTCTTTAGACCCATATACTGCAAAACCATCAAATGCATAAGCTATAGGTAATGTATTTGTAGTATGTGAATATAAATGTAACGGAGCAATATGATAATGATAGTCATCACCTCGACCACAATGACCACCAAAACTATCCAATTGTCCATCCAAGAAAGCATCAACTCCTGTATTGGTATATGGATTAAATATAGGTACCCCATTTACAGCAATGGCTATAGCCCCTCTTGAAAAATGAGCCGCATTTACTGGAATAGGAGTAACTGCCATTGAAGGGTTTAGTGGAATATTCCATGCATTAGGTTTAATATAACATTGTGGAATAGGTACTTGTTGTTGCCATCCATGATTAGATATACCAGCCATCATATGGTGTGTGGTAGGTATTCCTTTTGATTCAACATAAAAATACGTACCATCCCATGATGTATTTACTTGCGGTTTAAAAGGAATAAAAGCATTATCTACAACAAGTGGGTCGGTAATACTTAAGTTAGCATTTGTTGAAATAACTTCAAAACTATAAAAAGCACCTAAAATAAAAATGAATATTAATGGTAGAAGATAACTTACAAAATATTTTTTTTTGTATATGTATACACTACTAATCAATAATAATAGAATGACACTTATTAAAATAATCTTATAATAAACATTAGTCGATTCTTGATGTACAATAATTGTATTATTTAGTTGATTAATCGTTTCAATTTTCTTATTTACATAGCTTAAATCTGAACTAGATATATCATTTTTAGAGAGCTGTATTACTCTATCATTTTCATCTTCTAAATAAATTAGATTGTTTTTTGACATAAAAAAAGAGGCATTCACCTTTGTATTGTTTTTTAATGACCAAGTATGAAGTTGATGTTTACTTTCATGAATTGAATGAGCATAAATTATCGATATATGAAGTAGTACAAGTATAAACACGAATAGTTTTTTCATATGTATAAATTTAGAATATTAATAAGATATGTATTTAAACGAGATTATTTAAATAATTCCTCGATATTTTACAAATAATTAATGCTTCTAATCTTGAATTGAAAAATTACATTTGTCTGCTCCACTTAAAAAACATATTTTTACAAAAAAAGAATTACTTGCATCAAATTTTAAAGAAAACGCTAGAACCTATTATTCCTAATCCTAAGGACTGGCCAATTTATAAAATTAGTCAGCATAAAGATGCCTTTTTAACCGAAGTAAAAGATATTACTAGAAATAAAATTTTATCTAAAGTACGAACAGAAAAAGAATTAAATGATTTACTAGGAAAAGTTCTTTATGCCGAAAGAATAAGACTTACACAAAAAGCTTGGAAAGCAGATCCTGCTGATGAAAGAGAATTTTGGAGCAATATCAAAAATGAATTACTGAAGATACATATTGAAGATGAAAACCAATTCATCACAGATAACTCTTCTAATATGGCTATCCTAAATAAAATCATGGATAGATATGCTGATGAAATAGTAGGTAATTTCAAACCTGGTGTATATGAATTTGCAAGAACTACTGTATCTGTTTTAGTCTCTAAAATACTTAATGCTACCCCTAGTAATCGATTTAAATTTTGGAGAACTCAAAAAACACTTGATGAAAAAGTTATTATCACAGGTGAATTAGATAAAATACGAAAACTTGCTAAAGAAGCTACAATAGTAGTTGTTCCTACTCATTTCAGCAATCTTGATTCGATTATAATGGGTTATATTATAGATAGAATTGGATTACCAGCTGTTACTTATGGAGCAGGACTTAATTTATTTAGCATTGGACTCTTAAATTATTTCATGAGTAGTTTAGGTGCTTTTAAAGTAGACCGTCGTAAAAAAAACAGTGTCTATCTTGAATTATTAAAAAATTATTCAACTATTGCATTACAAAATGGTGTTAATGGCTTATTTTTTCCGGGAGGAACCAGAAGTAGATCCGGTCAGCTAGAAAGCAATTTGAAATTAGGTTTACTTGGAACAACCGTTGAAGCTCAGCGTAATCTTATTGCTCAAGCAAAAGAAGAGAAAGCTAAACGCATCTTTATTCTACCTTGTATCATCAATTATCACTTCGTTTTAGAAGCCAATGGACTAATTGAAGAACATTTAAAATCGACAGGTAAAGACAAGTATATCAAAGAAAATGATGAATATTCAACTTCATATAAAATGTTGAAATTTATCATTAAATTCTTGTTTGCCAAATCAGATATGATAATGTCATATGGGCCATTGTTAGATGTTATAGGCAATACCGTTGATGACGAAGGTAATAGTATTGACCATATGGGAAGAAAAGTGGATATTAAAGATTATTTTAAAATTGATGGTGATTTTAATATCAATATTCAACGAGAAAATGAATACACTCGAATGTTAGAGAGAAGTATTGTAGATAAATTCTATACACACAACACTATCCTAAGCTCTAACTTAGTGGCATTTACAGCATTCACATTGATGCGAAATATGTTTCCTCATCTTGATTTATATGCTTTTTTAAGATTGCCAAATGAAGATACAGAGATTAATTATTCAGTCTTTGAGAAGGCAATAGATAATATTAGAACTCATCTATATGAATTAGAAAAGAACAATAAAATTCTATTAAGTGAAGAAATTCGATTACCCATAAAAGAATTAATTGAGCATGGTTTTAAAAACTTAGGTATGTATCATACAGAACAAGTTTTACAAATAAACGAAAATGGCAATGTAGTGAGTGGTCATAAAAAATTATTATTCTATTATCATAATAGAGCTATAGGCTATCAATTAGAAAAATATGTATAATCACAATCAAATAACATTAGGTGTAATTGGTGCTGGTAGTTTTGGGATGGCTATTGCTAATTTATTAGCAGAGAAAAACAAAGTTCTTTTGTATACCAGAAAGCCTGAGAAAGCTAATGAATTAATACTACAACAAACAACTAATACTAAATTTATACATCCGAATATCACAATCATTACAAGTATTGAACAAATTTGTAAAGAATGTACAGTACTTTTTCCTATCATACCTTCAACGAAGTTTAGAGAAATGATTAAGGATTTTTCCCCTTTCTTGAATCCTGGACATATTTTGATCCATGGTACAAAAGGATTTGATTTAGATGTAGATATTAATAATTATTACACCATTTCTCGATCTAACATCAAAACGATGAGTGAAGTCATTCGTGAAGACTCGAGTGTAGTAAGAGTAGGATGTTTGGCTGGCCCTAATTTAGCGAGTGAAATTAGTGCTGGAAAACCTGCTGCAACTGTTATTGCTAGTAAATTTGATGAAGTGATTGACTTAGGTCAGAAATATCTTAGAAGTACTAAATTTCAAGTATATGGAAGTAATGATATATTTGGAATTGAGTTGGCTGGAGTGCTAAAAAACTATATTGCTATTGCTGCGGGAGCCATTACGGGAATGAATTTAGGTGAAAATGCAAAAGCCTTACTAATTACTAGAGGTATGGCAGAGATGATTTATGTTGGAAGAGCATTAGGTGCAACACCTGAAGCATTTATGGGAATGGCCGGAATTGGCGATTTAATAGCAACCTGTTCGTCGCCTAATAGTAGGAATTTTAGTGTGGGTTTAAGATTATCCAATGGTGAAAGTGTAAAAGATATATTAAGTAGCATGACTGAAGTAGCAGAAGGCGTTCGTACCATTCAGATTGTAAAAGCGCTAAGTATGCATTATCAAATTACAGCTCCTATTGTGCATGTAATGTATCGAGTAATGTTTGAAAATTTGAGTCTAGAAAAAGGAATTAAATTCTTAATGCGTTATCCTGCCTACACAGATGCTGAATATTTAATAAATAAATCTACAATGGATATATAAAAAAACCTCTCCAAATGGAGAGGTTTTTTTATATTGACTAGGTATATTAATTACTAGCCGATTTTATTATTTGTTTTGATGTTATTTGACCATCAATATTTAATTTTA
>CANHVE010000187.1 GCA_947464015.1 Saprospirales bacterium
CCATCAATGGAAATAATGATACGATCTAATCCACTTTCAACCGTTTCTTTGGCTTTCCGTGCGGTCAAAAAATGCGCATTTGTAGAGGTAACCGTATAGATGTTTTTAGATTTGGCTAAACGTACTAAAGACAAAAATTGTGGATGCAAATAAGGCTCTCCTTGAAAATAAAAATATAAGTACAAAAGATTTGAATGTAATTGATGAATCATCTGTTCATACAATTCGATTGAGATATTTCCCGTGTTTCTACTAAATATTTTTAAGCCACTAGGGCATTCAGGGCAACCTAAGTTACAATTGGTGGTTGGTTCTATAGATATAGTAAATGGCATACCCCATTGAATCGCTTTCTTGGTATATCTGGATAGGTAATAGGAGCTTAGAATTTTAATAGCATTCCATACTCGATGAATATTGAGTTTGGAAATAAAATTTAAACTATCCGAATAATATATTTTCAATGGAATTATGGATTTTTCGTTTCGAATCGAAAGTAAGTTCCTAAAGGTAATTTTTTTTCAAATCGATCAGAAACATATAGTTCACCCATTTCTTCGGCACCTATATGTTTAAAATGTAGCTTGGCTAAATTTTGCATCACTAAATAAGATAAACCCATCGAGTACATATTAAAGACAATAAAAGCATTTGTGGGTTCAATGATTTGAGCACAAGTAGAAACTAGTTCATTAATCATATCTTCTAATATCCATTTTTCTCCATCTGGTCCTCTACCATATGCTGGAGGATCTAGAATAATCCCTGTATATTTATTGCCCCGTTTAGCTTCTCGTTTTACAAATTTCAACGCATCTTCAACTACCCATCTGATATCTTTCAATCCAGATGCTTCCATATTTTCGCGACTCCAATTCACTACTTGTTTTACACTGTCTACATGCACTACATCAGCACCTGCATTTTTTGCAGCTAATGATGCACCACCTGTATAGGCAAATAAATTCAATACTTTAGATTGTTTTTGAGCTTGTACTTTTTGAAATATATACTTCCAGTTTTCACTTTGCTCAGGAAATAATCCTACATGTTTGAAGGCTGTTAATCCTAGTCGAAATCGCAAATTTAAGGCTTCATGTTTGTATCCTATAAACCATTGTTCAGGCATTTTTTTGATAAAGGTCCAATTCCCTTTTTCAGGATTTGTTTTATCGCGTTTGAATTGTGCATGTGCTTGTGATTGCCATTCTTCATCCGACAATGATTTTGGCCAAACAGCTTGTGGTTCGGGGCGAGCAAGGATATAGGAGCCAAAACGTTCCAGTTTCTCAAATGAGCCACAGTCAATTAGTTCATAGTCGCTCCAATCGTTTGCTCCTAATAATTGTATCATGATTCAATAGATTCTTTCGCTATTTTTTTTGTGCCTTCATACATTTCATATTTCAAAAATCGGCATTCTAATTTTCCATTAAATAAGGGAATTCTTCTCGAGGCTTTTAATCCAATACTTTTCACCGCATTTTCATTCGAACTAATCAACCAAGCGGTAGCTTGAGTAAATTTTTGTTTAAAGGTATCACCTATTTTTTTATAAAATTCCTCTATATCTTCAATACGCATGCGCTCTTGATAGGGAGGATTCGTGATGATAAAAACGGGTGTATCTTGTTTTTCGTGCTCAAAGAAATCACGTTGTTTCAATATTACAAAGTCATCCACTCCTGCATTTTCAATATTGATAAAAGCTTTATCTAAAACTCTTTTATCAATGTCTGTTCCTCTAATTTTACAAGTAACCTCTTTTCTATTGCTTCGAAGTTCTTTTCTAACTTCCATCAATAATCTTGGGTCATAATCAAACCAAGTTTTAAATCCGAATTCGTTTCTATTTAGATTAGGAGCAGTATTTGACGCTATCATGGCTGCTTCGCATAAGATAGTTCCACTTCCACACATCGGATCAAGTAAGTCTGATTGACCATCCCATTCACTCAATAAAACCATCCCAGCTGCTAAAACTTCATTGATAGGTGCTTCATTCGTATCTTTTCTATAACCTCTTTTAAATAAAGGTTCTCCACTGCTATTTAAGGAGATAACACATATTTCACTACTGATTCGAACATCAATATATAAGTTAGGGGCAACTAAATTCACCGAAGGACGATCTTTAAATTTCTCTCTAAATCTATCTACTATGGCATCTTTAGTTTTATAAGCTACGTATTGTGAATGGGTGAAATACTCTGATTTTACAGCTGTTTCAACCATAAATGTACTACTTGTGCTTAAATATTTTTCCCATTCAATAGCTTTTACTTCATTATAAAAAGTAGTTTCATCTTTTGCTTCAAATGATTTAATGGGCATAATGATTTTTATCGCTGTGCGTAAGGCAAGATTAGCCGTATATAAGAGCTTTTGATCTCCTTCAAACTCTACAGCACGCTTAGAAATAGCAATATTTCTAGCCCCTATTTGCTCTAATTCTTTTGCTAAAACTTCTTCTAATCCTTGAAATGTACGTGCAGTTAATGCAATATTGTTTTTATCTTCTATCATATATTTATAATGCAAAAATACATGATTAAAAACTCTTATAGCTTAGATATTCTAAATATAGTGTTATTTATGTCCAAATACCTTGGTAAGTAGGTCAGTACGCTGATGAGATGATTGTGTACGAATATTATATTCTTCTACCTGTAACAAGTAAAAATATCGCTCACATATTTTTTCAGTAAGAAATTCATTTAATTCGGTATGCAATACTTTAGCACCAGCTATGATATTATAAGCATTTTGAAATGCGGTGTATTCATGATTTAAATCTGAATCGATAAGTCTTGTTTGTACTATTTGTTTACATAAGGTTTTAATCGCATACTCTTGTCGGCTCTTTAATAAGCTGCTGGCTCTACATTCATCACTCTCAATCAAATAATATACATCATCAAATGAAGTATTATTAATAGCATCATCAAATAATGGTTTTAAGTCTGCAGCTAATAAACAAGCTTCACTATTCAACGCTTCAGTAATTTCAATAACTTCATGATCTCCTCCAGGAATTTTATTCATGATATTATTAGTTAAATCATCGTTTTGAGGGAAATAAATTTTGGTCAATTCGTCAGAGCTCATTCTAGCATTATTCGAACTTTGAGCATATGCTGAATCCGAAGATACTTGCAAAAGTTCTTTTACAGCGGCAGTTGCTTCTTCTTCTGGAATAAATGTTTCTAACTCCTTACAAGAAGGAACCATAAGGATAATAATCCCTAAAAAGACTGAAAAAATTAAATATTTAAATGGTTTGTTCATGTATCAAAGTGCTTGTAAATATAATAAAGTAGTAGCAAAAGTGTTGATAAAAGTTGCATCTATTTCATATTTTCATGCATTTTTAACGAATTAAGCGAATTCTCCACTTAAAAATGGATTGTATTTTTTCTCATGTGCAATGGTGGTTTGTTCTCCATGACCACTCAATACAATAGTTTCATCGGCCAATGTAAATAATTTAGTACGTATCGATGAGAGTAGTGTTTCCATATGACCACCAGGCAAATCGGTACGTCCTATACTTTCTCTAAATAATACATCCCCTGCCACAACGAAGCCTTCTGCCGAGGCATATAAGCTGATGCTTCCTGGCGAATGACCTGGTGTAAATAGGATTTGTAAGGTGCTATTACCAAATGTTATAGTATCTCCATCATTTAAAAAATGAGCAGGTTCAGGAGATTCGTCACATTCTAAGCCAAAAACTGAGGCATATGCTACTGTAGCTTTTAAGTTTTTGAGGTCCTGTTCATTCATGTATAACTCAATACCATAATGTTCAGCTACCCATTTATTGCCTAATACATGGTCGATATGACAATGTGTGTTAATCAATTTTACTGGAATTAGCTCATTTTGTTTGATATAATGTTCTAATGCCTTACGTTCATTGCCATTACTACAACCTGGATCAATAATGATACATTCTTTACTCTCATCAAAAAGGATATAGGTGTTTTCTTGAAAGGCATTAAAGGTAAAATAATGAACTTGTATCATACTATTTTTGTATTTTTAATATTCGAATTTCTATCTACAAAGATAGAGATACTAGAATGAATATTTTGGGATAGCTTTTATGAAAAACAAAACATACGTTTATACATTATTGATTTTTTCTTTCTTAGTACTTTTTGGTACTATTAATAAGCTATACGCCCAATCTTCTACTGTTACTTTCGGACAAAACAGAGTGCAATTTCACGGTTTTGAATGGAGTTTTTATGAAACAGACCACTTTAATACATATTTCTATATAGGCAATCAAGAGATTGGTAAATTCGTGATTTTAGATGCAGAAAAAGAATTTAAAGAAATCAGCAATTTGTTTGATATGCCCATAAAAAGCAAGATTGATATTCTAGTTTATACAGATATTACAGATGCCAACATGACCAATATTGGGATTTATCAAGAAGATCAAAATGTAGGAGGGAACATCAAAATCATAGAAAATAAGTTGTTTGTTTATTTTGATGGAAATCATAATCATTTAAGAGAACAAATCCGTCAAGGAATTGCTCATATATTTATTCAACGTATTTCTCTAGGAACGAATTTTCAAGAAGTGATGCAAAATGTAGTCAGTCCGAATATTCCAGTTTGGTTTTCGGAAGGCCTAGAACAATATATAAGTAAAGGCTGGACTCCTAGCGATGATAATTTATTTAAAACAGGAATAGAAAAAGGTCAATACGTCAAATTTAAAAAACTAGATGGAGAGCCATTAAAGTTTTTTGGAAAAGCATTTTGGAATTTTGTCAAAAATCAATACGGGGAAGAAGCCATCAGTAATCTATTATATATTATTCGTGTGAATCCGAAAAATATCAATAGTGCATTTAGTTACGCTTTAGGTAGTACCATGAATGAAATGCTGAATAAATGTATGAAATATTATGTGACAAGATATGCTCCTATCAACGAAAACACGGATTTGCTATTAA
>CANHVE010000188.1 GCA_947464015.1 Saprospirales bacterium
ACCAAACATGTTCGGCGCCATACATAATTTTAGCAGCTTCAGCACCATATAATTCTTTACCAACTATTGCATTTTGAGCATTTGAAACAACTATTGTAAATAGCAATAATAGTAGAAAGGAAAATTTCTTTAGCATTTTTTAATTTTTTAAAATATTGATGTACAATGTACTATATCAAAGTTACAAATAAATTATGAAAAAATATATATGATATATAAATCAGTATGTTACTGAACATAGTTCGTTAAAGGCATATATAATTATTAATCAAATAATTATATATATTTAATTGTATCACATAAATTTTTTTAATAAAAGTTGTTACAATTAATCCATTTATTTTTGCGCCTTTCTATAAAAATGGATGGCAATGAATAAATAGATAATATTGGGTATCCATACACCTAAAATGGGCGGAAGGTTGGCATTGATTGAAAATGTAGTGGTGAATTTCATTAATACTTCGAAGGCAGCACACATAGCAATCCCCATCGTTAAATGATATCCAATTCCACCTCGAGTTTTACGAGCCGAAATGCATACTCCTATGATTGTAAAAAGATAAATACTGAATGCCGCGGCAGTTCTTCTGTATTTTTCTATTTCATAATAAATTCTACCATCAGCACCTGTCACTTTAACTTCATTTATTTTATCATTTAATTCGGCTGTTGTCATTTCATCATTCCGAACAAACTTAGCAAATAGTTGACTAGGATTAATAGGGAATACAGTATCGATACTTGACCCATAAGTGATTTTATCTGCACAATTCTCTTCTAAATTACGAATCATATAATTTTCTAAGCGCCATTTTTTTGTGTTCCGTTGCCAAATCATTCTATCAGCATGTAGTTTATAAATCAATTTCCCATCGATTATTTTTTCAATGGTCATTTTATAACCAATACTATCTTTTTGAGAGTAATTATCTACGTATAAATAGGTATTGGCTGCAATTTGGCGATGTGCATTTTTGTTTAAACTATAATGCATATTATTGATATAAGAATTCTCAAAAGTTAATCGAGCTTTATTTGATAAAGGAACATATTTGTTATTGCCTAAATAAATAATACTAGCTAATAAAGTAGCTGCAACCATATACGGATATAAAATTCGATTGAAACTTATTCCGGCACTTAAAATGGCTATAAATTCTGATTTGCCAGCCATGGAAGAAGTAAAAAAGATGACGGATATAAAAATAAAAAACGGACCTAAAAGTGAGCCGATATAGGGAATGAAATAGAGATAATATTTTGTTGCGATATCCCAAAAGGAGACATTTTTTTCGACTAAGGTGGCGATTTTTTCGGTTAAATCAATAACTATTGCGATAGACACTAATACAAAAAGTATAAACACAAACGTGGCTATAAACTTTTTAATAATATAGAAATCTAATTTTTTTAACACTACGCAAAGGTAATAGGATAAATTTATTTTTTAGAGGCTTATTCTTGCGGTCGAACTTTAAACCATCCTGTAATACTCATTCTAATTTCATTGCTGAATAATACTTCGTGAGGAATTTCACTACTTTGAAAAAATACACTTTTAGCATTTGTGGGTTCTATTAAAGAGATACCATCCACATCATATATTTTCAACTCACCTCCATCTTGCTTTTTCCAGTGTTTATTCAAATAGATGATAAATGAATATTTCCTTGAAGTATTAGCATGAAATTGATCTAAATGTTTTTTGTAAAAACTTCCTTTGTCAAACCATGCATAATGAAATTCGTAATCTAAAATTCCAGCAAAGCAGGTAATGTTTAAATAGAGTATAAGTGCATCAATCATATCCAAAAACTCATCTTCCACTGGATGATGATGTTTACGATCGATCCAAAATATTTTGTCTTTTCGAATCAAGATGTTTTTCTGTTGCACTAATTGCTGACCTATTTCAGCTTGGTGTAAAGAATCATTATCATGTAGTTCTTGTAAGTGCAGGCGTAATTTATTTGCTAAATCAGCACTAATAAAATGATTACATATACCAATTTTATGATCGATAAAATCTTCTATGAGGGAATTAAATTTTGCTTGCAAATGATTGTTTAAAGATATCAATATACATACCTTATTAGTGAAGGTACGTCAATAATCTGGATTGCTTAGTGATTATTTATTTATCTTCTATATCAATATTCATTAAATGCAGCAATCGATGAATAATAGGTGCAAAAAATACAGCTGTAATACTTAAAAAAGCTACTCCACTATATAGGGCATAACAGGAAGAAAATATTTTCGCTCCAGTTGTTTTCATTTCCGCTACAGGTCCCATGCCTGTTAAAATCATAGACGACATATGAAAGCTATCTAACCAACTAATTCGACCAATAAAATGATAGCCAAACATACCAATTCCAAGTGAAATGGAAATAAGTAGAATACTAAATAAATTATATTTTAATAGTCTATAAAGAAATCTTTGATTACTGATGATGTGTTGATTGCGACGTTCTAATTTCATACTATACTAAATTTAATAGATTTAATTATAATCGTTGCATAATGATATCTAAAGTACTTTTTTTCCAAGAACTAAAATTACCAGCAATAATCGATTTTCTAGCCTCTTTGACCAACCAAAGATAAAAACTTAAGTTGTTTACAGAAGCAATTTGTGCCCCTAAATATTCTTTTGAAATCATCAAATGACGTAAATAGGCTTTCGAATGGATTCTACTGGTGCTGCATTCACTTAAAGAATCGATAGGACTAAAATCTTTTTCCCATTTTTTATTTTTAATATTGATAATCCCTTGTTTGGTAAATAGCATACCATTACGAGCATTTCGAGTAGGCATCACACAATCAAACATATCTACCCCTAATTCGATGCCATTTAAAATATTTTCAGGGGTACCAACACCCATTAAATATCGTGGTTTATCAGTAGGAAGGATATCACAAACTAATTCGGTCATTTCATACATTTCTTCATGTGGTTCACCTACAGATAAACCTCCAATAGCATTTCCTTCTCTATTCATGGAAGCGATATATTCGGCGCTTTCTTTACGTAAATCTTTGTATACACTGCCTTGAACAATCGGAAATAAAGTCTGACTATAGCCATATAAGGGTTCTGTGGCATCAAATCTATCGCAACATCTTTTAAGCCATCGATGTGTCATGTGCATCGAGTTTTTAGCATAGTCATAGGCGCAAGGATAGGGCGTACATTCATCAAAAGCCATGATGATATCCGCTCCAATCGTACGTTGAATATCCATAACAATTTCAGGAGAAAATAAATGTTTACTACCATCTATATGCGAACTAAATTTAGCACCTTCTTCTTTGATTTTACGTCTATCGGCTAATGAATATACTTGATATCCTCCACTATCAGTTAATATAGGTCGTTCCCAACTATTAAATTTATGTAAGCCACCTGCTTCGCGAATGATATCTAAACCAGGTCTTAAATACAAATGATAGGTGTTTCCTAAAATAATTTGCGCATGAATCTCATTTTCTAGTTCTTCAAAATGAACTGCTTTTACGGTACCAGCAGTACCTACAGGCATAAATATAGGCGTTTCAATTTCGCCATGATCAGTAGTGATTAACCCAGCCCGAGCTTTGCTATGAGAATCTTTATGTATTAATTCAAATTTCATTTTCTAAATTTACAATTCATTCAGTTTTATTATAACATCAATATGATATTTAGTATTTTCTTAGTTGCTTTATTTATTCAACTACTATATCCTATTTTTATTTTTTCTCGATTAGCTTTTTATCGAGAAGAAGTAAATAATCATACATTAGATGCAAAGATAAGTGTTGTTGTTTGTTGTAAAAATGAAATTCGTCATTTAGAAGCATTAGTGACTAATTTGCTACAACAAAACTATAAAACATATGAAATTATACTAGTTGATGACGCTTCTACTGATGGCAGTTGGGAGTATTTACAAGCGCTTAAACATCCACTTATACGCGTTTTTAGCATCAAAAAAAGTAAGGAGGGTAAAAAAGAAGTTTTACAATTTGGTATTTTGCAAGCGAGCTATGATTGGATTTTAGTTTGTGATGCTGATTGCATTCCGGCAACAAGTGAATGGATTCATTCCATGAGTAGTAAAATACAAGATGAAAATACAGAAATAGTGTTAGGAGTAGCCCCTTATATAGTAACTACAAGTTACCTTAATTTATTAAGCAGATTCGAAAATTACATGACAGCTGTTTTTTATTTATCGATGGCATTGTCGAAACATGCTTATATGGGAGTAGGAAGAAATATGCTTTTTAAAAAGGACTTATATATACAAACATTTCAAAAAATATCAGCAATAGATACCCTTTCGGGAGATGATGATTTATTTGTAAATGCCGCCTCAACTCGTTTTAATACTCGAATTAATATTGATAAAAAGAGTTTTGTATACTCTGAAAGTAAGGAACCATTTCAAGCATTTTTAGCACAAAAAACAAGGCATATTTCTACTGGATATTATTATAAATGGATAGATAAACTAGTATTAGCAGCCTACCCAATTAGTCTATTGTTTTTACTGCTTAGTTATATGTATATCGTTTTATTTATCCCACATCTAGTCATTAGTGCATCTATCTTATTTCTAGGGTATTTAACAAGTAGTATGTTAGTAAAAACATATTGTGCCGAAAAGCTACATTTCAGGAGTAAAATACCTGTATTTATTTTGGACATAGTATATTTATGCTATCAAATTATGATTCATCCATTATATTTGACTAAGAAAAATAAAACGTGGTAGAGACAAATCAACCATCACAACGAATGAAAGAAGATGCTTTCTTAGTGCAAATTTTTTTGCAAGAAGGCGATGAATCTGCATGGAACAAATTACACAAGAAGTATAAAGATTCTTTGTATATGGTTTGTTTAAAGATTGTACATAGTAGAGAAGATGCTGAAGATGTATTATCTGCTACCTTTATTAAAGCCT
>CANHVE010000189.1 GCA_947464015.1 Saprospirales bacterium
TAGCGGTAACTCCAGTCATTATTTCAAGTACCTTAACCTCTATTATAGCGCCTATAGTTTTCTTCCTATTTGATAAATTTTCTTCAAACGGATTTAGAAATTTTAGTATTCTAGCAATCATTTTGGTACTATTCTCTTTTATCAGTCCATTTAAAGCTATTCCAGATGTTACTATAGGGTTTGCAATGGTATTAAATTTAATGCATCTTGTTGTATTTGGGGCTTCAATGTTCTACATTTATAGAGCAAATAATACCAAATAATGATTACAGTAAAAGCACAAATTGGCTTAGCTCATTACAAAACAACTATCACTAATGGCACTCATAGCATCACTTCAGATGATGCTATAGCGCTTGGTGGAAACAATCTAGGTTTTAGTCCGATGGAACTATTAGCCGCTTCATTAGCTTCATGCACATCTATCACATTACGTATGTATTGCGATAGAAAAGCAATCGAGATGAATCAAATTGAAGTGAAAGTAGAGCTGGATAAAAATGAGTTGAATGAAAACATTTTTACCAGAAATATCTATATTAGTAATTCCATTACGGAAGAACAAAAACAACGATTGATACAAATTGCCAATCTTTGTCCGGTATCCAAACTCTTGAGTAATGGCAATACCATTATAACTTCTTTAGACGCAATCATTTCTTAATTAAAACCATTATTCTAATGAAAGAAATAAGCAAAAAATACAGTAACGACGAAATAGAAATCACTTGGAAACCATCAGTATGTATCCATTCCACTAAATGTTGGCGTGGAGAAGAAGGATTATCCAGTGTATTTAATCCGGCTGAACGTCCCTGGATTAAGCCTGAAGGAGCCAGCACCGAACGTATCATGGCACAGATTGATAAATGTCCCTCGGGTGCATTAAGCTATGTCAAAAAAAATAAAGAGGCTGAAAGTCCTCAAATACAAAGCGCAACCATCATTGAAACGTTTGAAAATGGCCCCTTATTAGTCTATGGCAATATTCGTATCAAAGATAAAGCTGGGAACGAAACACAGAAGAATAAAGTTACTGCTTTATGTAGATGTGGCGCTTCATTAAATAAACCTTATTGTGATGGTACACATACTAAAAACGGATTTCAAGCAAGTTAAGTTAAAACAGTAAATTATGAAAATAGCTATAATAGGTGCAGGCAATGTGGGTGGTGCATTAGCCATACGATTGATTCAAGCAAAACATCAAGTATTGATTGGAGCCAAATTTCCTTTGAGTGCAAAAGCGATACAATTAGCTACTAAGATTGGGGAAGACTGATTTACATCTATTGAAAACGCTTGTAAACAAAGCGATATCATTATTATCAGTACACCAGCAGATGCCATCATTTCTATACTAGAGCAATGTGGTACTATACAAGATAAAATAGTGATTGATACGACCAATGCCATACGCGTAAAAACCTGAACCTTATGCCACCGCATTTGATGCGATTAAAGAACTAGCTAAGGTTGAAAAACTAGTAAAATGTTTCAATAGTACTGGCTTTGAAAACATGTTAGATCCAATCTATCAAGATGCTGGAATAGATATGTTTTATGTCGGAAACAATGAAGAAGCCAATCAAGTAGCTATTCAACTAGCTAAAGATATAGGTTTTGCTAATTGTTATAATTTTGGTGGAGCTGATAAAGTGGCCTTATTAGAACAGTTTGCATTAAGTTGGATAAACCTTGCTATTATGCAAGGACATGGCAGAAATATCGCTTTTAAAATCATCAAACGATAACTTCCATTTTAAAATATTTCGAATAATTCATATTTTTAATTCTATTTTTATAGATATTAAATTCATATATGAAAAGAACGTTTACATTCATTTTAGTCCTATTTCTTTTTGCTGTATGCAAAAGTTCATTAGTAGCACAGGTCAAAACCAAGCAAATCACCCTGATTACTTCTGTTGGAGATACGGGTATTTACAATGGCGATGTAGTGGATAAAAAAGCCAATGGTAATGGTCTACTTATCTTAAATAATCGATGCAAATATATAGGCTCCTTTGTGAATGGTCTGCGTGAAGGAAAAGGAAATTTCACTTGGCCTGATGGCACGATGTATAGTGGTGATTGGAAAGCAGATAAACAAACAGGCAAAGCGATTCTCACGATTTACGATGGAAGTAAATATGAAGGAGATTATGTAGATGGAAATATACAAGGGAATGGTATTTTTACTTGGGTGGATGGCAGTACCTATAGCGGCCAATGGTATAAGGGCATACAAGAAGGTAAAGGCACGTATATAGCGGCCAATGGCGATACTTATGAAGGTGAATGGAAAGAAGGCAAATACAATGGTTTTGGAACGATACATACCAAAAATGGCGATTCTTATGAAGGGCAATGGGTAGATGGCAAACAAAATGGTCAAGGAACATTAACTTTAGCAAAAGGTGCTTCTTATGTAGGTAGCTGGAAAAACGGAAAACATCAAGGCTATGGCACATTTCTATTTCAGAATGGCGATAAGTATATAGGCAATTGGATGGATGGCATCTTAAATGGGGAAGGCACTTATTTTTTTAATAATGGAGATGTTTACACAGGAACATGGAAAAATGCGAAGCAAGATGGATTTGGTACATATACGAAATCGGATGGTTCGAAATATACAGGAATTTGGAAAGAAGGTAAAGAATCTTTACATAATATTTATATTGATATACGAGATTCTGTTGCCTATAAAACTGTCGATATAGGCAATCAAACTTGGTTAGCTCAAAACTTAGCCTATAAAACTAATTCAGGAAGTAGTGCCTATCAAAACAATACAATTAATTCGACAAAATATGGTTTATTATATACGTTTGAGACCGCTTTACAAGTTTGTCCTGTTGGTTGGCATATCCCTACCATGGCTGATTTTGATACATTAAAAAATAGAATAACAACTACTCCAAAAGAATCTATTGCATCTCGAATGAAAGCTAGCTCAGGATGGAGCAACACGATTAGCAAAGAAAAAAATGTTAGTTGTGCGGGATTGAATGGGATTGGTTTTGATGCATTACCCGGTGGCTCTATGCAAATGAATAAGAACAATGATGTGATGTATGCAAATGAGATGATAGCTGGCGCTTGGTGGATCAATCAAATAGCTAATACTGGCTTAGCGAGTTCCTTTGCTATCGATTGTAAATCATTACAGGTAGATTTAAATACCAATCCAACGAATCAATTATCCATTCGTTGTGTAAGAGAAAATATCAAAGCAAAAAATTAACAATCAAATTTTTGAACTTCTTTTTTCAATACATTGATTTGTTTTTTCAGGGCTATCAGGGTTTACCGCATTAGTAAAAAGTCAGGTTGAAAAAGGTATGTAAATAAGTTGAATATTTTTAGATAATATTCAATAACTTAGCTTTAAAATTTAAAGCATGAAAAAGTTAGTACTATTAATTCCGATTTTATTTGTGGTGGTAAGTTTACATACCTCTTGTAAAAAAAATACAGTAAAACCTAAATTGATATTCAAATTTAAGTTTGATAATACACAAGAACGATTAAATAATTTCGGTTTACCAAGTACTATTCCCTCTACACATGGCGCGCAATCACCTATATTCAATACCATGAGTGCGCATTATATCGAAATTTCGCCTAAAGACTCTATTTTATTGGGTTATGGCGAAGTGCTTTATCGTGCGGCTGAAACAACTGCTGGAGGGGCTAATGCTATCGACTTTGATAAATCAGTCAATGCAAAAGAAGGCGAAACATTTTTCTCAGTCGACTTAGATAAAGTTAAAGCAGGTACTTATAAAAACTTACGTGTTTCTTTGGCTTATCAAAATTATGATATACAATACAAATACGATACTTATACATTTACAGGCACTATCGCATCCTTTGTAGGATTTAATACTTATATCAATTCGTATAAAATCAAAACACAAACAAAGGCAGTAAATAGCAATAAGCTACAAGGATATTGGGGATTTGAAACAAATACCTTAGGCATCAATAATGTGTTTGAAGGACAAGCGCCTGCAGGGGCAACTACTGTTCCTAATATTCTATTTGGTATTTCAGATATCCCTGCTGGTTCATGTGTGGTAACTGGTCATTTCGATCAAGACTTAGTAGTTAGTGGCAATGAAACAAAAGATATTGTAATTACGGTGTCACTTTCAACCAATAATAGTTTTGAATGGAATGATGTAGATGGCGATAATATCTATGAACCAATCACAACTACTGGTGCTGTTAAAGATGTGGTAGTCGATATGGGGATTAGAGGATTGATAGGTAAAGTTGCTTATTAGTTTTTGTCCCTTATTGGGTCTCCCGAATGTTCGGGATGACCAACAAGATTTATTTAATTCTAAATACTTTGATTAGTACTCATTCTGTTTATGCTCGATAGCAGCTTAATTACGTTATAGCCTTCGGCGACTTACTTTTTTGCTATCGCACAAAAAAGTAAGCAAAAAATGCTCGTCATCCCGAAGCTTCGGGATAACCACTCCGTGTATATTGACCTCCCACCGCTCCTAAGCTTGTGTGATAACATATCGTTATATTTACGTTATACAGACTTATTAGGAGTTAATTGCTCATAAAAATAAAGGGATTGCATTTATTTTATTACTAAAAAACTATATACGGGCTATCCCATTTTTATGATATGAATACTGCTAAATCAATTAGGATAATCGTAATTGTTTAATTAAGTTTTCATATTTACCCAGTGGTTGGTGTTGCATTTCGCACCCTGTTGTTGTGTCTCCACACATCGGAAATATAAGAACGAATTAATATAGTTATAAATAGTGTGTATTATACATTTGGTGATTATTTTATATTATTCTCCAAAAAGTAGTATTAAATATTATGTATAGAAAATTAAGAATTATGAATTTAAAAAATTAATTTTTATTTTCA
>CANHVE010000190.1 GCA_947464015.1 Saprospirales bacterium
AGTACCTGCACATGGAATGGCCTATGATTACGTGGATGTAGGCAAAGCGAAAATTTTAACTTTTGATGGTGAAAAGTGTATTAAAGTGATAAAAGAATATGATATAAAAGCAGATAGTTCAACCAACTATTTATGTTTTGATTTAGTAGGAGAAATAAAATATGCAGTTGTTTCAAGTTCTTATTTATATGGAGCTAGCAACAGTTTAGCTCAGTCTTTATCAGATGCAAGTGGATCAAACAAAATGAATATTTATGGACCGATTATCAATGCGGAAAACCCTTTTGTATTGAATTTTGCACCTAGTTGGCCATATGAAAAATTACCTAAAGAAATTGGCTCTATGTCGGCAGGCTGGGCTTTAGTACCTATAACAATTGAAACTGATGATAAAGTGGAATTGTATAAACATATTGATACGTATTTAAGAGGATTAGGGACGAAGTAAGAGTGGTGGTTGGAACCCATTCTATTAATAAGCAGTGGGTTAAAACCCACTGTAGAATCAAACCTTTTGGTCTATCTGCTGATAGGCAGGACTCTGAACCTGACTGCCGTCAGGCAGGCTTTGAACTTCGGAATAAAAAAAGGCCATCAAGCAAATGCCTGACAGCCTTTAAATCACATGAACATGACTCTATTATTGTTTGATAAATTTTTGAATTCCTTTTTCTTTTCCATTAGTAATTTGAACAGCATACATGCCCGCTGGTAAAGTACCTAATTGAATGGTATTTTTAGCACTTGATAATTCGGTAGTATAAATAATATTTCCTTGTAAATCGCTAATGCTAAGCAAGCTTTTTTTATCTGCAACTAAGTTGCATTCAACAGTTATTTCATTGATAGCTGGCTGAGGATAAACACTAAAAGTTAAATTATTTTCAGTACGAGGGGCGATACCAACATGTGATGTAGTATCTTCTATAAACCATAGTCCTGCTGCACCAGTTGAATCTTGTTCAGTACTAGCAAATAAATCTAAATCATTATCGGCATCAATATCAACGAATGTAGCTATACGAAGAGCTGCATCAGGGAAAACAATATTAAATGGATCCATTTCTGCTGCACTTGTAAAAGAAGGATCACCAGATGCACCTGAAGTATCTCTATACATGGTCATATTGCCATAATAGCTAATATTGAATAAATCTAAATCACCATCTTTATCTATATCGGCAAAGGTAGGCACACTGATAACGGGTTCAACAGTCATCCCAAATGGATTTGTAATAGGTGGATCGAATGTTGGTGTAGAAGCAGTTCCCGCATTTAAATACGTATAATAAGTTGTTGAATATGCTGTATAATCAAATGAATTTAAAACCATATCTAAATCACCATCATCGTCGATATCTACTAATTTAGGTGCGCCAAAAAAACCAGGAGCAGCGGTAAGAGCGAAAGGATTATTCACTGGAGCTGCAAACGCAGGAGCAGTTGCAGTACCTGTATTTTCAATAAATGAAAAATTGATATTTCCACTTCCGGTACCATAAGAATAACCACATTCTATTAAATCAATATCCCCATCATTATCAATATCACCTGATGTATAAAGTGTAATCATGGTACCTGGAGCACTCAATCCATAAGGATTTGTAACAGATGCTGCAAAATTTGGTGCATATTTAGTTCCAGTATTTCTGTATAGTAAATGATTCCCATAATAATCAGCAGTCATCAAATCTAGATCACCATCTCCATCTATATCAAAAAATTCAGGTTGAAATAAATTATCATTATCTGTAATTCCAAAAGGATTTCTTACAGCTGCTTTGAATGATTGAGCTTGAATATTATACCCGCTCAATAAAGCAATAGCAAGTGAAGAACCAAGCACTACTCTTTTCAAATTAAAAGAAGGAATTTGAAAAGAAAGCGTTTGAAATAATCGTTTAATTTGTCTGATTGTTTTCTCACTAGCATCATGTGATAATGATTGAATGAGTTTTTTTAATTGTTTTACTTTTTTCTTAAAAGGTAAATTTGTTTTTTTCATTACTTTTTTGGTTTAATACGTATATAACGACAAATTATTTTTTTGGTTGCTTATCGTAATTAGATTAATTAATATATACATATCTACTAACTTCAATAAATATATCATCAGACAATGAATTTCTATTTTTAATATCTTCCAATGAAGAATATTTTCCATTATTGGTTCGTTCTGAAATGATCAATAATGCGGTAGAATAATTCAATCCAGGTATAGTCATCAGATTATATACATCAACGGTATTGATGGCGATTTTTTTACCTGATTGATCCGAACTCACAGACGTTCTTTGAGCGCTTGTATGAGCTTTAGAAATGGATGCTGCAGGGGTACTCGTAGTAGTTTTTGGAGTAGAGGTATACGTAGTTGATGATTGAGGTTTCGATCTTGAACTATTCATTGTATCGATCATATCTTTATTTTCATCTTTATCTCTATTAAAGAATGAATACCATAAAAAGAAAGAATAGATAAGTGTAATGAGTGCCAGAATAGCTAATGGATAGATATATACATTGTCTTTAAGTTTACTTACTTTATCGCTTTTTTTAGAATATTTTCCATCGCGTAAATCCATTTCATCTTGAGTTAAGCAATAATGATCTTTTTCTTGTAGGTAAACCACTAATTCATTTTTATTTAGAGATGGATCACTAATGGTTTCTTCCGCAGTATTATCTGTTGTAGTTTCATCGCTAACAATTTCAGCAGCTGTTTCAGTTTCTGCTTTAGGAGAAGCATCTGTTTCATCGGCACTCACTTCTTCACTAATTTCCAATGAGCCATACAAAACTTCATCGATTGTTTTATCAGTAACAATTTCATTGTTATGAATCAGAGTATCGAATTTATGAGCAAATAAAGTGTAAGTCATCATACTTAAACTCATACTTGTACCTAGCTCATTACTATCAGTATACCATGCTGCATATTTATGAGCTAAGAAACTTTCGGTAATACTTCTAGCCTCTTCTGGGTCATTTAAGTTTAATCGAAGAGTATCATTAAAAATAATATCAGCCGTGCTAGCTTTTTCTTTTGCTTTTTCATCTTCTTTCATATACATATAGAAACTAGCAGCGATAGCAATAGTAATAGCTAATGTAGCGATGATATGAGGTACCTTTTTTAATATAATAGCTAAAATAAAATTGATAAAAAAGCCTAGGCCACAACAACAAGAAGTAAAGATGGCAAGGAGAAAAGAATAAATCATATTCTGGTCATCTGATTTTTTTTTCGTATTGGATACTGTAACACTACTTGGAGAGCTAAAATTAGCCGATGAAGTAGAAGCTGTTGATGTAGCATTGGAATTATTGTAGGAGTTATTTCCTGTAATAGGAACACTAGATTTATTGCCGTTTAAAGCTTTAACAATAATTTTAATTAAGAATACAATTAGGTGTATCATGGCTAAATGATTTTAAATGATTTATAAAGTTACAAAAAAAAAGCGTAACACTATAACGTGCTACGCTCTTCTCAATCTTATTATTGATTAACCCTTTGTGTGTTGATTACTCAGCTACACCTATTACTTCAAAAGGAATTTCTACAGAATGATCTTTAGATAAATCTACTTTTGCGGTATAGTTGCCAAGTGTTTTAACAGTACCTTCTACGATAGAAATTTTTCTTCTTTCAATTTCGTATCCAGCATTTGCTTTGATTGCATCTTGAATATGGTGCGTAGTAATACTTCCAAAGATTTTATCATTTGCTCCTGCTTTCGCTTCAATTTTAAATGACAATTTAGCTAAAGTAGCTTTGATGTCATTAATTTTAGAAAGCATAGCTTCATCTTTTTTAGCTTTTACTTTTAAACGCTCAGCTAATATTTTTTTATTAGTGATGTTTGCACTTACTGCAAGTTGTTTAGGTAATAAAAAGTTTCTACCATAACCTGGTTTCACTTTCACGATATCGTCTGCGTAGCCTAAATTGTCTACGTCTTTTAATAATATAATTTCCATTGCTGCCATTGTCTGTAATTTTTATTTATTTCAATAAATCAGTTACGAATGGCAAAATTGCCAAATGTCTTGCTCTTTTAACTGCTTGAGATACTCTTCTTTGAAATTTCAAAGAGTTACCTGATATACGACGAGGTAAAATTTTACCTTGTTCGTTCACAAATTTCAACAAAAACTCAGGGTCTTTGTAATCTACATAACGAATACCTAGTTTTTTAAAACGACAGTATTTTTTTTGAGTAGTAGCGATAGCTGGTGTACTCAAGTATTTGATGTTGTCTTTACCTGTTGCCATTATTTTGCCTCCTCTTTTGTTTGGTTAACTACTTTTTTGTTTCTACCGGCCAATCCTTGGCGTTTTTTCTCATTGTAAAGGGCAGCGTGTTTGTCTAGCTTTATCGTTAAGAAACGAAGAATATTATCTTCATCTCTTCTATACATTAATTCTAGCTTATCTATTAGTTCAGGTTCAGCTGAGAATTCAATGTGATGATAAATACCGGTCGTTTTTTTAGCGATCGGATATGCTAGTTGTTTCAGCCCCCAATGTTCGTCGTTCAACACCTTTGCATTGTTCTTAGCTAAGAAATCTACATAACCTTTTACGATTTTTTTAGACTCTTCTTCAGACAATATCGGCGTAATCACAAACGTTGTTTCATACTGATTTTGCATACGTGGATATTTATTTAATTGTTAAAAAATAATCCGCTTTTTTTTAAAAACGGGAGGCAAAGATACGAATAATGGCCATTTTTACAAACAATTATTCAATAAATGCCTAAAAATAAAGGGCATGAGCACTAGTATTTATACAACAGATTGCTTATCAATATTTTATAAAACATTTAACTTTTATGTTTTAGTAAAAAACGTACTAACATGAATATAAAAGTACATAGAACAAGAATTCCTATGAATATAAAA
>CANHVE010000191.1 GCA_947464015.1 Saprospirales bacterium
CATTATTTAAACATAAAAATAATCCATTTTTTTATTTTATGACTTAAATATGACATTGTCATATATGGAATTATATGATATTGCTGTTCTAGTAATTGAATCTTAATTTAATAACCTTTAAATAATTATATTATGTTACTACAACGATTATTATTTGATTGGTCAAGTCCAATTGATAACAACAGAAATGAATTAGTTTTTGAAAATAGAAATAAACAATACGGCGCATACGTAATTAGAAAGGATTATGATCAAGTAATGCTTATATCGTTATTATGTGCTACTGCTTTAGTAGTAGGTCTGCTATCAACTCAATTTCTAATTAAAAATGCTCCAATACAAAATCATGAAATAAATAAAGAATTAGAAATCATTAAATTCATAGACAATACTCCTAAAGATAAAATACTAGATCCTATCAAAAAAGAGATAGAAGTTAAACCATTGATTAAACCAACTCCTCCAGCACCCGCTGTTAGAGGGATAAATATAAATAATGTGGTTATTGATGACCATCCTACTACAACTACTTCTACAGCTATTGTCCCAGACCCGAACGCCAATCCAAATGCAATAGAGACTAAAGATCCTCAACCTCCAATTAAACTTCCTGATCATACGAATACTGTAAACGGCGGAGTAATTCACAGCAACGAATCTAACGAAATTGTCCTTTCGCCAGATATTCTTCCTTCGTTTGTTGGTGGTGAGGAAGCTTTGAACCTGTATTTTAGAAGAAATATCGTATATCCTTCTGGTGCACTTCAAAGAGATGAACAAGCTAAAGTAATTGTAAAATTTGTTGTGGAAAAAGATGGAAGTATAGGGGTTTCTGAAGTAGTGAAAGGGGGTATGTATGCTTCATTAAACGCCGAAGCTTTAAGAGTAGTTAAAAAAATGCCTAAATGGAACCCAGGTATGAGTGGTGGTAAACCAGCTCGCGTATATTTTTACGTACCTATAAATTTTTTAATCGCAGATAATTGATAATAATCGTTAAGCCGATGTTTTATAACAACATCGGCTTTTTTTATTCATATAATATAAATAATATTGCAAACCAATAAAATGAGCCTTATGAACACGAAATGGATGCATCCCATGAATTTATTCAGTTTAACCATGATTCTTATTATAACTATTATCGGTTTACTTTTTCTATTTACTCATTTATATAGTGAAATTATTGCCGGTACTAATAGAAAAATATTAGGTGTAATTTTTCTAGTTTATGCCTCGATTAGATTTATTCGTTTTTATCAAATTGTAAATGCAGATGACAGTGAAAAATTATTATAAAAGGGTATTCGCTTTTTTTATCTTATCTGTTTTCCTTGCTGCTTGTAATTATGATAGTCCTAGCAAAAGAGATACACCTACTCAAGGGATTGAAAAAATAATTATAGATGAAAGTTATTATAATTTTATGAGTTCAGAGCTATTTACTTTCATGAGTAAATATCCCGATGCTTTAATGCTCGAAAAATTCATGCCCGAAGAAGAAGCTATCCAATATTTAATCAACGACAGCGTAGACGTTATTGTAATTAGCAGAGATTTAACAACGGAAGAAAAGGAAGTCTTCGAATCGAAAAAAATTAAAGCTCGTACCGTTGAAATCGCCAAAGATGCGATTACTTTCATTGTAAATAGAAATAATCCAGATTCCATTTTCACTAAAAAACAAATGGATTTGATATTAAGTGGTAAAATTAAATCTTGGAATGAATTAAATAATCAACGAAGTAATTCTAATTTCGTTCTAGTATTAGACAATGAAAAAAGTGCCAATGCTAGATATTTAAAGGATACTTTTATCAAATCGACAAATTTCCCTTCTACTATTACAGTCGCTGGTAATAACTTGAATGTTTTTAAAGTGGTATCAGAAAATCCTAATGCCATTGGTATTATCAGTAATGGTTGGATTAGTGATAGAGATGACAGTACTTGTAATGCTCTTCTAAATATGATTAGCTTGGTAGCTATAAAAAAAGATGAACAAAGTAAAGCTTTTCAACCATTTCAAGGATATATTAGCAGCAATGAATATCCATACACTCGAAAACTCTATATGATTAATACAGAAGGATCTAATGGATTGGCCACTGGATTTGTTTCTTACGTAGCAGGAGAGAAGGGACAATTAATCATTCTTAAAAATGGCATAGTTCCTGCAATAGTTCCAAGTAGAAGCGTGAAAATAGATATAGAACATTAATAATTAAAAAAAGAAAAACTATCTTTGTCTTATGAATAAGAACATTTTTGTAACCCTTTTAAGTAGTTGTATCCTTACAACTGGTATTTTTGCTCAAACTTTATCAGATGCCATTCGATTATCAGAAAACGAAGCATTTGAAAGTTCTGAAAAAGCCTTTGAAAAAGTAATAGCTGCAGATGCTACTAATGCCGATATCTATTATTATCAAGGACAAAATTTACTGAAATTAGAGAAAAATGACGGAGCAAAAGCCGCTTTTGAAAAAGGCTTAACTATTAATCCTAATTCAGCATTAAATAATGTTGGTTTAGGTAAATTAGCGTATGCTGCAAACGATACTTCTAAAGCGAATGAATACTTTGCCAAAGCAAAAACATTAATTTACGATAAATCGGTTAAAAAATCAGATAAAACAAAAGTTTTATGTGAAATTGCTGAAACTTATATTTATTCAACAATTAAAGATTTAGCTGCAGCAGAATTAATTCTTACTGATGCAGAACGTTTAGATCCATTAAATACTGACGTATATTTATTAGAAGGTGATTTATTACTAGAAAAAGATGCATTTAATGCAAGTGCTG
This sequence comes from Saprospirales bacterium, assembly GCA_947464015.1. GTDB lineage: Bacteria > Bacteroidota > Bacteroidia > Chitinophagales > CAMDFR01 > CAMDFR01. The sequence continues at coordinate 2,809 of CANHVE010000191.1, forward strand.
CTTTAGCTAAATACAATAAAGCATTAGAAATCAACCCGAAATTGACTAAAGCTATTATTAGAAAAGGTAAAATTTACAAAAGAGCAGGTAGTCCAAATGAAGCATTAGATAAATATAAAGAAGCAGAAGCTATTGATTCTACTTTTGTACCTGCATATAGAGAAAAAGCAGAGTTATATTTCTTAGCAGGTAAAAAAGATCAAGCCATTGCCAATTATCAAAAATATCTTCAATTAAATAATAGTCAATTAGCTCAGCAACGTTATGCTTATTTCTTATATGACAATAAACAATTTGCAGATGCCATTGCTCAACTTCAAAAAATTCAATCAAGCGGAAATACATGGAAATATGCTGATAGATTATTAGGTTATTGTTATATGGAAACAGGTGATTTTGCAAATGGTTTAACTAGTTTAAATAAGTTTATGGCTAATAAAGGCGATATTAAAACTATTGCTCTTGATTATAAATATTTAGGAACAGGTTATAGTAAAACAGGGAATGATAGTATAGCCGTTAATTATTTAGCTGAAGCTATTAAATTAGATACTACTAATGTTGATATTCAAACAGATATTGCGAACTCTTTATATAAACAAAAAAAATATCCGGAAGCTATTCAAGCTTATAATAAAAAAATAGCAATGGGCAAAGATTTATCTGCTACTGAATATAATAGCTTAGGTAATTGTTTTAAAAACTTAAAAGATTTCCAAAGTGCGGATATGGCTTATTCTAAAGTGATTGAAAAAAGCCCTAGTTATGCAAATGCATATTTAAATAGAGCCATCGTAAATGCTTCTATGGATACAACTACTCCAACTAAATATCTTGCAAAACCATTCTTTGAAACGTATTTATCAAAAGTAGATATGACAGATGCAAAAAATGTAAATTCTATTAAAATGACTTTAGAATATTTAGGTTCAGAAGCATGGAAAAACACGAAAGACATTCCTAAAGCAAAAGAATATTATACTAAACTTAAAGAATTAGACCCTGAAAATGCAGCACAAAAGGCATTTTTCGCTAGTCCACAAGGAGCAAATTAGGGTAAATCACATATTAAAAAACGCTATTACTATTAAAAAAGTAATAGCGTTTTTTAATTTATATAGCTCATTTAGGAAAGGATAGTATAATTGGTAATTTTTTTAACATTCTTTTATGGAAAAATGATTTGCATTCATCTATGAACTTATCTATCTTAGTAAAACTAAAAAAATAATATCATGCAAAACGTAATACAAAAATTCGCCTTAGGATTTACATTATTTACTTTACCGCTAGTATCATTTGCAACTAATAAAGAAGTGAATACACTTCAAAATTTAGTACCTAAAGACGCTAAAACGCTAATTAATAAAACTAAAGAGATTAGTGTTGCAGAAGCTAATGCAACTAATTTTACAGGAACTTATACAGGAAAACGTTATCAATATACAGCAGATCATACTCAAATTCTAAGAACATACACCTATAGTATGCAAATTGAACAAAAAGGGGATCAAATTACAGGTACAACAAATATTACAGCAGATAATGGTGATTATGCTGTTATTAAATTAAGAGGAATCGTAATTAGCAGTAAATTATATTTTGAAGAATATCAAATTGAAGAACAGAAAAAATCAGATGATATGGTTTGGTGCTTTAAAGTAGGAGAATTACAATTAGGTAAAAATAAAGGCAATACTGTTGTTTATGGACCAACCAATAGTTATACTTCAATAAATTATTATCCATGTACAGGAGGTTATACCGTTTTAGAAAAAGAAACGACTTTAAAACCAGCTTCATCTAATAAAGAAAGTAATCAATTGTCTAATGTTACAGATCATTCTGATTTAAATATTATAATTTATCCAAATCCATTTGTAAATAATATTACAGCTCAATATAATTTAACAAAAGATGCTAAAGTTACTGTTGAATTATTTGATATCAATGGAAAATTAATTTCAACTATTTGCAATGAATCTCAAACTTCTGGGGATCACAATTTACAAATTGATGGCTCTAAATTATCGAATGGGGTTTATGTTTTAAAATTAAATGTTGATGGTCAAATAACATCAAA
>CANHVE010000192.1 GCA_947464015.1 Saprospirales bacterium
GCTGAAGTATCTATACGTTAAACTCTGAACTTTGAACTCTGAACTTTAAACTCTAACCCACCGAATTCTCCAAACTTATCTGTAAAAGCTTTTGGGCTTCTACGGCAAATTCCATCGGTAATTCTTTAAATACTTCTTTACAGAAACCGTTCACAATTATATTGACTGCTTCCTCATCACTTAATCCTCTTTGATTGCAATAAAACAACATATCCTCACCTATCTTCGAGGTAGTGGCTTCATGTTCTACTTTCGCACTTTCATTTTTCACTTCTAAATAAGGGAATGTATGAGCTCCACATTCACTGGTCATCAACATACTATCACACTGAGAATAATTATATGCATTTTCTGCAGTCTTCTGAATCTGCACCAATCCTCTATAGGAGTTATGACTCTTACCCGCACTGATTCCTTTCGATACAATTCTACTTCTCGTATTTTTTCCGATATGTATCATCTTCGTTCCAGTATCTGCTTGCTGATAATTATTCGTTACTGCTACTGAATAAAATTCTCCTATCGAATAATCGCCTTTCAATATACAACTAGGATATTTCCAAGTGATTGAACTACCAGTTTCTACTTGAGTCCAACTGATTTTAGAATGAACTCCTTTGCATAGTCCACGCTTGGTTACAAAATTATAAATCCCACCTTTGCCTTCTTTATCTCCTGGATACCAATTTTGAACGGTAGAATATTTAATCTCTGCTCTATCATGTGCTACTAATTCTACAATAGCAGCGTGTAATTGATTTTCATCACGCTTCGGTGCCGTACAACCTTCTAAATAACTCACATAACTATCATCATCTGCTATAATCAATGTACGTTCAAACTGACCGGTATTCTCGGCATTGATTCTAAAATAAGTAGACAATTCCATTGGGCAACGAACTCCTTTAGGAATATAAACAAAACTACCATCACTAAATACCGCGCTGTTTAAAGCTGCATAATAGTTATCTCTGGTTGGCACCACTGTACCTAAATATTTTTTTATTAAATCTGGATATTCATGTACTGCTTCAGAAATAGCACAAAATATAATACCTTTCTCAGCCAATTGTTTTTTAAATGTAGTAAATACACTTTCACTATCCATTACATAATCCACTGCAACACCTGCTAAAATTTCTTGTTCTTTAATAGGAATACCTAACTTATCATAGGTTTTTTTAATCTCCGGATCTAAATCATCTAAGCTCTCTAAACTTGGTTTCTTTTTTTGAGAAGCATAATATATCATATCCTGAAAATCTATCGCTGGAAAATGAACATTCGACCACATCGGCTCTTTCATGTTTTTCCAGATACGAAATGCCTCTAAACGCCAATCTAAAAGCCATTCAGGTTCATTTTTCTTACGTGAAATAAAACGAACGATCTCTTCATTCAAGCCTTTCTGCGCAAACTCTTGCTCCAGATTACTTACAAATCCCCATTTATACTCACTATTCGTATGGTCTTCTAATATTTGATTATTTTCACTCATTGATTTTTGCTATAGTACTATAATGTATAAAGCACTAATTAGTTTTCACAAATATAGTTATTTTAGACTTATTCTAAATAAGAAAAATAAGCCCGAAAGCCCGTCTATAAAGGACTAAAAAGTCTTTTAATGCAAAGAAAATATGTAAATGCAATTATTTTTGGTTCTTAAGCACGTCTTGTGTAAGATCTTTCCCTCCTGTTAAATTAGTGAAGAGTGCACCTATGCTAAAGATGGGTCCCCAAGGAATACCCCACCAACCTAAAACTAAAGTTAATAAGGTGTAAGGGATACTGTATTTGAATGTTGATTCTCCTGCTTTAATGAAATATACATCACTGCTTCTTCTAAAAGTCATCACAATAATAGAAATACAATAGTTGAATGATATGAATTTTGCACCATTAGCGAGTTCATGATTGATATCTTGATCGCTTAATCCTTCTAAGTTTTTAATTTTAGCCAAGGTATTATAGATTTTAGGTTATTTTCTACTATCTAGTTCTTTTTGTATCGCTGCAGCTTTTTCATATTCTTCCGACTCGATAAACTTCGCCAACATTTTATCTAATTCAGCAATAGTATATTTCGTATAATCATTTTCATCAGATTCTTTAGCTCTTGAAACGGCAGTACTACTAGCTGGTTCAATCATTTCATCACCTGTAGCATCAATAGATACACCAGCTTGCTCTAATATCGATTCATAGGTGTATATAGGACATTTGAAACGGGTAGATAAGGCAACTGCATCTGAAGTTCTAGAATCAAACTCATAGGTTTCGCCATTATGCTTGCAAATTATAGTCGAATAAAAAATCCCATCTACTAAATTGTGTATGATAATTTCTTCAATATTGATTTCAAATGAAAATAACATATCGCGCATCAAGTCATGTGTCAATGGACGTGTAGGTACTATATTTTCTAATGAGATAGCTATAGCTTGTGCTTCAGCATTTCCTATCACTATTGGAATTCTTCTATTTCCATGCTTTTCACCTAAAATAACAGCAAACGAGTGAGATTGTGTAACACTATGCGAAAGGGTGATAATTTCTAATTCTATTTTACTCATAAATCATTTAAAGGAAAACTCCTAAATAAAAAAAAGAGATATCTTTTAATGGATATCTCTGTATAAATGTATGACAATTTTATAAAAACACAATTATTTTTTTATAAAATGACTGTGAAATTTAATGTGAGCTCGCTTTGAATTTTTTATACGACTCAATTAATTTTGGTACTACCGTAAAGGCATCCCCTACTACTCCATAATCTGCTGCTTTAAAGAACGGTGCTTCAGGATCGGTATTCACAACAACAATTGTTTTACTTCCATTCACCCCAGCTAAATGTTGAATGGCTCCTGAAATGCCTACAGCTATATATAAATTCGGACGGATGGTGAAACCTGTCTGTCCTACGTGCTCTTCATGAGGTCTCCAATGTACATCAGCCACTGGTCTTGAACAAGCTGTTGCAGCACCCATCAAATTGGCTAATTCTTCAATCATGCCCCAATTTTCAGGACCTTTTAATCCTCTTCCTGCACTTACCACTAATTCTGCTTCAGTTAAAGCAATTTTACCACTTGCTTTTTCTTCTGATTTAATTACGGTAACAAAGTCTGCATCACTCACACCACTTGAAACAGCTTCAACTGCTGCACTTCCTTCTCCTCTTACAATTTGTAATGAATTAGGAGTGATAGCAATTACTTTTTTATCTGTTTTAATTTGATAGTGTGCAATCGCTTTTCCACTAAATACATTTTTACTCACTACAAAATCGCCATTCGTTTCTGGTAATGCAGTAGCGCCTGGTATTAAACCTGCTTTCATACGAACCGATACTCTTGGTGCAATCGCTTTTCCATTTTGATTGTACGATAAAACTACTACACTTGAATTGGCTGCTAATGTGGCAATGGCTTTACATACAGCGCCAGAATCAAAACTATCAAAACGTGCATTGGCATCGTGTAATACTTTAGTGATGCCTAATTGTCCTAATGCTGCTAATTCTGCTGCATCATGTGTACCTAATGCAACAGCAATTGCTTCTGTGCCTAACAACTTTGCAGTTTGTGCTGCATAGTAGGCTGCCTCTAAGGAGGTTTTTTTAACTCGATTATTATTACTTTCTATATATGCTATAACTGACATGATAATTTTTTTTAATGGTTTAGATTACTTTAGCTTCAACATGTAATAAATTGATTAATTCATCCATATTCTCTGGATCGATTAATTTAACAGCTGTTTTTGCAGCAGGTAAATCATATACTTTGATACTTGTTAAGGTTTCTGTTAAGGCTGGAACTACCGCCAATGGCTTAGTTCTAGCACTCATAATCCCTTTCATATTTGGAATACGTTGCTCAGCCATTCCTTTTTGAGCACTAATCACACATGGTAAACTCACTTCCACTATTTCTTTACCTCCTTCTATATCTCTACTCACGGTTGCTTTTCCACCTGCTACTTCTAATGAAGAGGCTAAGGATACATAAGGTACATTCAACATTTCTGCAATCATACCACCGATTTGAAAACCATTATAATCAATCGTTTCTTTTCCAGTAATAACTAAATCAAAGCCTTTATCTTTAGCATATTCAGCAATATTTAAGGCTACATTATATCCATCGGTTGCAGCTGCATCAATACGTACCGCATCATTTGCTCCAATAGCCAATGCCTTACGAATAAATTGCTCGCTATCTGCTTCTCCTTGATGAATCACTGTAACTGAACCGCCTTCTTTTTCTACAATTTCAAGGGCTCTCACTAATGAATACCACTCATCTGTAGGATTTAAAATATAGGTAACATTGTCTGTGGCAAACTTGGTATTACCCTCAGTAAAGGCAACTTTCGAAGTTGTATCGGGCACTTTACTAACCGGAACTAATATTTTCATATCTATCTAATTTATTTTTAGTAAAATTGATTTTTTAAAATTAAGAGTGCAAAATTACTGTATTTTGCACCTAGCTACAATTTTTATAACAATTTTACCAAACGTTTGTTTGATGAGCCTAAGATTAAATAAGTTATTGGAAATGAATAGTAAAAGTTCTAACGCTTTTACTGTATTTGCCATTGCCAAAGAATATGAAGCAATCAGCGAGCCTGATAACGCATTACCATACTATGCTCAATTAGAAAATAATTTTCCAGAAGATACCGGGTTTTACTATCATTATGCTCAATTGATGCAACTTAATAGTAATATGGATGAATTTAAACGCATTATTAAAAAAGGAATGGAGCATTGTAAAAAAGCAGGCGATTCACATGCACTTGCCGAATTACATGGCTTATATAATCAGTTTATAGAGGATGATGAATAATACCTTACATA
>CANHVE010000193.1 GCA_947464015.1 Saprospirales bacterium
CGCTCGTGTCAAATAGTAGTAAGTAAATTTATGTATAATAATACATTAACTTATTGGTCATCTAAAACATTCTGGATACACAACAAAAGCGCAATTAAGAATTAAGTCACGCTGTGGCATGAAAGCATTCAACACTAAACACTCAACATTCATAATTAAAAAACCGCTCTGATCTGTGCGCTGCCGGTGTGGATGAGCTTGGTGCTTTGTCCTGTTTTACGTCCATCATAACTGATGATCAACTCGATATTATCACTCAATTTTCGCGCAAGGGTTAAATTCCAAACATAATTTCGTCCATTCTGTAATCCTTCTAACATCACAAATTCTACTTGTGCATTTTTCTCTCTAGTATCAGCATAAGCAATATTTACTAAAGAGAAACTCGCTGTAGCATTTCCTTGTTTTAAAGACGTAAATTTCAATTCGGCTTTCAATGAATTCAAGACCATAAACTGCCCTTTGGTTTCTGCACTAGCATTGCTTTGGAAAGAATAATTATAAATCAAGGATCCTCGAATCAACTGTTTGTAGATATAGGAAAACTCTTGCTCCGTTTGATTAAATACTATTTTATATCTTCTATCTGCAAAGAATGCTGAATAATTCGATTTATAACCATTGGTATACTTCCCATTCCAAGTTAAGTTACCCACTATATTCCATCGTATATTAAATTGATGTGAAAGTAGTTTGCGTACTTCAAATCCATTTGTTAAAAGCGTTTTATTATTATTATACACAAAGCTATAATCTATAGCATACTTCGGATTGATCCGATTGAAATAAATACTATTACGAATAGAAATATTGTTCGATACTAATTGTGTATCATTCAATCCTAAAGTAGTGGGATTAAAATAATGACCTAAAGCTAATTGATTATTGGCAAATACTTTTTTAGTAAATAATAAGGCTGTATTAGAGGTGAAACGAGCAATAAATCCACTGACTTTTTTCTTCTTTTTAATAAGTGCGGCTGGATTTAAATTCAAGGTAAAATTGAAAGTGGTGGTATTAACATTTACTAACTCTGTAGTTGTGTTATAGATTTTGATATATCGATTCAAATCGCTAAACTGGGATATATAATACTCATTCAACTCGCGCACACCATTGTTATTGATATCGGTATACGCATATTGACCATTGCCATTGGGCGCTTCAATAAAAGTGAACTCGGTTTTTGGTTCTCTACCTGCACCCAACTCATAAAACATCGTACTTTTTAAAAAGCCCTTAAACTCATTGATGCGGTATTCTATCCTTCCTAAATAATAATTGTTTTGTAAATTCTTAGCCAATAAGGTATCGGTTTCTTTGATATGTCTGTAAGTTAAATTCCAAGTAAGTTGATGTTTGATTTTACTAATAAATTCGCCACTAACATTAAATGTATGTGCGGTAAAATGTGCTTTATTAAATTCGTATTTATTAGGTGTTTGTTCTCTTCTTAATACATATTGAAAACTATAATTATTCTTGATGGTATCCGGTGATAAAATGGCTAAGGTATATTGTTGCCATAATCGTGAATTAGCCGTTAATGTATCGCTTTGAATATGTCTTGTTGTATTATATTCATCATCTACCATTGCTTTTATTTTCCAATTACGTAAGGCTTTTATTTTGTAAATGACAGAGGCTTGTGGACGAATAAACAAGGACTTTATACTAGAAGATTGTGCGTGTAATAAACTGCTATTACTCGTAAAAATAAACTGTTTGGTATAGAGCATTCCCGATAAACGATGTTCGAAACCTTGATATATTTTTTCTCTTACAAAGGCATTGAATGTATAGGCAATATCCCCATGTTGTTTGCTTTTATATTGCGTGGTAAATAAGGCATTATGTTCGTTGGTTCGTTGCGCAATATTATCATCTAAATTCCAATTTCGCACAAATTGAATATCTCTAAATCGCTCGATAAAAGTAAAATAGCGATGTATAAAATCATATTGTATGTTATTATGAAAAGCATTGAATCCACTGCTATCATTCTTGTGCAGAGAGATTACATTTTCATATCGAACCGTTGAAGCGATCCCGATATGATATTGACTATCTATTTTTGAGAAGGTATTGGGATCATTATTACTCATAGCAATTTCTGCTTTCACTCGATTTTTTTTATTGAATACATACCCTAATTGCAAATTATACATTTGAATTTTTGCAGGTGCTACAAGTTGTTGGATAGGTTCATAATCTCCCTGTGGAATACCGTCTTTAGGGGCAATCCATTTATACACCCGTCCATTACTTCCACTGGATGCCAATTGATAATTTCCTTTCCCTACACCGACTTGCGTAAAAGACACATAGTATAAAGATTCTAAACTGTCATAACTGTATTCAAAAATTGTATCGTGATATACAGCATCTGGTGTAATACTATCTTTTAGTATATATAATATTTTATCTCTGCTATAAGGTTCGTAACGTGCACCAACTTGTTGAGCATATTGCACGCTATCACCAACTGTGCGCAGAACTGCTTTTTGGGCATTGGTTAAATTCTGTTGACTTGATTGATTTTTGGCATCTTGCTCGGTATAATAAGCAATACCCGCTGAAAAGTTATTATACTCATAACGAACCGCTGCATCGAAAGTAGTGCGTAAAAAATTTCGTTCCGAATAATTAAATTCTACACTTACGCGCAAATCTTTTGTGATAAGTCTTTTAGGTGTAAATACAATTTCTCCTAAATTATAATCGATAATATAATCTTGATCGGCTCCGCGTTTCATCAATTGACTATTGATATACACTCGTTCACTTCCTGCAAGAATAATGATAAAAGTTTCGCCATTATTTCCGCGCAATTTATAAGGGCCTTGATTCCCTTCAGACACCGTTAAATTATTACGTGCAAATTTTCCTCTAGCCACCCCGCCCATAAAATCGATATGCACATTACCATATTGCTCTAAATCGATATTCCCATTGTATTGTAAGCCTTGTATATTACGCACATATTTTTTGAAATAGGTAGCAGTTTGATTATTATTTAAAATATCCCCTAATAAAACCGAATGATTTTTATATAATTTCATCAAGATATAAATCTTGTCAAACTCCTGTAAATTCTGCGTATTCCCTTCGGGTTGAATAGGAATATTATTATCTGTTAAAGAAGCCTGTACTTCAATATCGGGATTGATATAACCACTCAATTGCAAATTCAAACTACTATTTAAAATTAAATCTTGATTATTCCCAAACGAAATCCCCCTACTCAAAGAGCCCGAATATTCTAGTCCACCAAAATTGAGAACCGATTTTTCCTCTTGTGGACGATATTCAAAAGGATTTAATAATATACCTATATCACCTAATTTTTTCTGTTTAAAATTCTTGTGATAATTCTCTTGTGCCCAATAATAGGGATACACTCGATATTGAAACAATAAGGTATCAGGTGTATTTCTATGCTGAAGAATTACTCTGGCTATATATGGATTATAGGTATAATCAGTTGTTGAAAGTATTTGAGAAGCACTGCTAATCACTAAAGAATTAGGCACTAAGGATAAAGAATCCAGTTGTAAAGTATCTGAATTAACATAGATTTTTTTAGTGCGAATATTGGATAATGACTGAGCTTGTATAATAGTACTAAGTACTATAAAGCATAGCATGAACCCAACTGCTTTATATAGGGCAGTATGGCTTGATTGAAAAGCCTTTGATGACTTTTTAATGGAATGCCCAATAAATGAATTCAATGCTACAATAATTCAATTTTTTCTACAGATAAATATAAAACGAAAGTATGGGATTTTATTGTTTTTGATATTTAGCAATATATCGTGCTATAGCCCATAATGGAAATACATTTCTATAAGAAGTATAGGTTTCCATACAATTTTTATTAAACACACCAGAAATACCTTCTTGTGGCCAATCGCCGTTTGCTTCTTGTTTAGAGAGTAAGAAATCAATGCCTTTTTGTATCGCTTGTTTATCGCTACAATCAGCTTGTATCAAGCCCATCAAAGCCCAAGCAGTATTGATGATTTGAGAATGTTCGTGGGGTACATATTCTAAATTGACACAAGACAAATACGATTCTCCCCAGCCACCATCAGGGTTTTGTTTGCTCAATAAAAATGTACAAGCTTTTTGAATAGTAGCATTGGCTTTGCTTTGATCGATAAAAGGAAAAGCTTTAGCAGCTACTAATGCATCAATTCCAAACCAAGTAGCATACGTAAAACAAACACCCCAAGAACCATACCACGAGCCATCTGCATATTGTGCATGATAAATAAAATCGATTCCTCGTTTGATCGCATTTTCAATTTCACTGCGCTTATAATTTGGTTCGGCTTGTAAAAATTTACAAAGTCCTTGAATGCTCGCAGAACTGCATTCTACATAGCTATAATCAATCATGATTTCACCAAAAATTTCTGATGGATTAAGATGTTCGAGCCATTGAGGAGCACGCGTATTTTCATAAGAAGCCCAGCCTCCATCTGTTTTATTTTGGAAAGATAAAATGGTATTGATCGGATCGTATAAACGTTTTAATGTAATCGTTTTTTCTGCTTCAGATAAGACAGCTGTTTGTTCAATCATCAAAGTTGTTTTCACCCCTTCTGCGCTACAATCGGTGATGGGCCATCCATGAAACACGGTAGAGAAAGGCCATCCCCCTTTTGATTGATGTCTGAAGAAACGAATTTTTTCATCCACATTTTGTTTGATTTGATGCTTATCCATAAAGGCATAACCTTTTTTCACCATCTCTGGAAAGTGCTTCTCTAAGCCACTTTCGGTGATCGCTTGCATAGTAAATACCACATCCCACAGATGCGAGCCATTATAGCCTTGCATTTTCAAACCATCTTCTGC
>CANHVE010000194.1 GCA_947464015.1 Saprospirales bacterium
AAATGAATATGATTTGGCATTATAACAAAAGCATGTAATACTATTCTTTTTTGTTCACAACAAAATTTTAGACTATTTATTATAACCATTTTTCTTTTGTCATTGGTAAAAATATTTATCCAACTGTTTATGGTTGCTGTAAAGAAAAAGGTGTTTGAAAGTTGACCAATCATTTGATAAAATTAAAAATAATGTTTCAAATATATGAAAGTGGTTGGTGAAAAATACAACACCAACCACGGGGTAAAATACATAAAAGTGGTTGGTGGAAAATACAACACCAACCACGGGGTAAACTACTTGATAAGTATCTCTACTACTTGATTTGATCTAGTATTTTACTAAACTCAACATTCGATTTAATCGCCTCAAATGCCACTTCGTTTTTCATTTTATCTTTATCACTATACCCTCTATCAACGGCTTCTTGCAAGGATTTTAAGGCGTTGTCAGCTTGATTCATTTTGGCAAAATAAATGGCACTTAAATAAGCAACATCCGGATTTTTAGGATCTACTATTCGATAGAAATTTAATAATAAAGGCGTATTAGCTATCAAATTGCCATTGAGTAAACGATTGGTATAACTATATCCTAATAAACTTAAATAACCTAGCAATCGCTGATTCATTGACCTCTCATCTATAGTTTTGTTAGCCGTATCACGTAAATCATGCACTTCTTTTATCCAATAAAAACTATCATACGCCACTTTAAATTGATCTAGATATGCTTGCTTTTTAGCTTTTTCTTTTTGCCAATTCATCTTATTCAAAAAGTCTATTTTAGTATATTCAGGATTTCTACACATTAAGGCATAATTTTTCTTATACTCCTCTATAGCACCCGTACTATCTAACAAAAAAATTATTTTTTTATAATCCATCGCTTTGTCATATAAATTCGGATAGGTCTTTTTTGAGTATTGTTCTAAAAAAATACGTTCCATAGGACCTATTTTACAATTATAACACTGCATCGAATAAATAAACATACAGGCATTCGAAAAGGTAGTCGCATCAGGCCATTCATGCTTACCAGGATACTCCATCGTAAAATATTTACCTGGATAATTCACTTTTTGTAATTGATTATCTAAATCGATTAAGTCGCTATAGTTCATATCTGCTTTCCCTGCAATGCAAAAAATATTGGGGTAATTTTCTTTAGGGATAGGCCGAATAGGGGTGCCTGTAATAATAATGTTTTTAAATAGATTCGTAAAATGGGCCATGTGATAAGCGATATAAGATCCTCCAGAAAACCCACAGATAGTGATGTTTTCTTCATCTATTAAATACTTCGATTGCATTTGTAATACGATTCGTTCAATATGCTTTTCACATTCGACAATATCTACTCCATTTTGCGCAAAATTACTGCCCACTAAAATATATTCAAAGCTATCCGCTAAGCCTTTATACATCTCTAATGGAATGGAACCATGCCCATGTGGATCACAAAAAACAATCATGGGATAATGGTTTTCACCAGCATAGGCTCTCGGTACATAATAGTCAAAACTATCGGTATGCACTATCAAATTTGAACTTGCTAGAGTTACCACAGGTAATGTGATACAGCTAAGTAGAACGTAGATATAGGCGTAAAATGTTGCTTTCATGTGGATATATAGGACGTAAAAATAAGTATATTTTTATACCTTTACTTTAATTATTAAGCGATAATATGGAGTCGACACTACCTAAAAGTAAAGTAGATAAAGAAGTTTTAGTCAAAGCATTTTCCTTAATGGCAACTGCCAAAGCCATGACCGAACTTTATGAAGCCAATAGAGATATCACTCAAAAATATGTGCATGCTACTAGTCGTGGACATGAAGCCATTCAAATTGCATGTGCATTGCAATTGATTGCAAATGATTATGTGTTCCCTTATTATAGAGATGATAGTATGATGTTAGGCATGGGCTTTCAACCATACGAACTCATGCTTCAATTGATGGCTAAAAAAAGCGATCCTTTTTCTGGTGGACGAACGTATTATTGTCACCCGAGCAGCAACAGAGCCGACTTACCTAAAATTCCTCATCAAAGTAGTGCCACAGGGATGCAAGTGATTCCAGCTACAGGTACCGCTCAAGGGATCAAATATCTAGAAGAACAAAATATTAAGCGTTATAAAAGTGGCGAAGAACCGGTAGTAATCTGTTCTTTAGGAGATGGGGCTATCACAGAAGGGGAAGTAGCAGAAGCCTTTCAAATGGCGGTATTGCATCAATACCCTATCATCTATTTAGTACAAGATAACGAATGGGACATCAGTGCGAGTGCCAAAGAAATCAGAGCCATGGATGCACCCGAGTATGCTAAAGGCTTTAAAGGATTGAATGTGGTAAGTATCGATGGAACAGATTTTGAAACGTGTTATGATACACTCAAAACAGTATTACAAAAAGTTCGTTTTTTTAGAAAACCCTATTTGATTCATGCGAAAGTGCCTTTATTAAATCATCATACTTCTGGTGTGCGTAAAGAGTGGTATAGAGATGATTTAGAAGCACAAGCTAAAAAAGATCCGTATCCTAAATTAAGAAAACATTTACAAGAATATTTAAGTGAAGCGGAGATTGTTCAGCTCGAAGAACAAGCTCATGCAAAAGTTTTGGAAGAGTTTCAAAAAGCTTGTCAAGAGCCTGATCCAGATAAAGAAGAATTGACGCAACATATATTTGCACCTACTCCAATTACAGAAGAGAAAGGAGTGCGTGAGCCAGAAGGAAAAGACAAAGTGGTGATGGTTGATGCTGCATTACATGCCGTAGATGAAATATTGAAAGCACATCCAGAAGCCTTATTATACGGACAAGATGTAGGAGGGGAGTTAGGTGGAGTGTTTCGTGAAGCGGCGCTATTAGCCAAAAAATATGGTGATAAACGAGTGTTTAATACTCCTATACAAGAAGCTTATATCGTTGGAAGTACAGTAGGCATGAGCGCTGTAGGTTGTAAGCCGATAGTGGAAGTGCAGTTTGCCGATTATATTTGGCCCGGTTTAAATCAATTATTTACTGAATTGAGTCGCTCTTGTTATTTAACCAATGGCAAGTGGCCAGTACAATCACTATTGCGTGTACCTATTGGTGCTTATGGCAGCGGCGGACCTTACCATAGCAGTAGTGTAGAGTCGGTATTATTACAAATCAAAGGGATTAAAGTAGTGTATCCATCGAATGCAGCAGATATGAAAGGCTTATTAAAAGCGGCTTTCTATGATCCGAATCCGGTGGTGATACTCGAACATAAAGGCTTATATTGGAGTAAAGTAAAAGGTACCGATGCCGCTAAAACCGTTGAGCCCGATGAGGATTATATTATTCCTTTAGGCAAAGCTAGCATTGTGCAAGCCGCATCTACCGATGCCTTAGATGAAGGAAGTAGTATTTGTATTATCACTTATGGTATGGGCGTACATTGGGCATTGAATGCCAGTAAGAATTACGAAGGACAAGTAGAAATAGTTGATTTACGAACGTTGAATCCATTAGATTTAGAGACAGTTTATGCCAGTGTAAAACGACATGGAAAATGTATCGTGTTGACGGAAGAAACGATTTCAAATTCATTTGCCGAATCCTTATCTGGTAGAATTGCTGCTTCTTGTTTCCAATATTTAGATGCGCCAGTTAAAGTAATTGGGGCGGTGAACACGCCAGCTATTCCTTTAAACAGCACTTTAGAGTTTGCGATGCTTCCAAATATTTCTATCGTAGAAGATGCGATAGGAGAGATGCTTAATTATTAATTATTAATTAAGAATTACGAATGATGAAATCATCACTCAATTCATTCTTTCACGCCATGGCGCGACTTAATTTTTAATTTTTAATTAAAATGTTAAGCTCAACTGTTTATCCCAATCACTATTCTCTAGTGCTAATAATTTTTTCTTAGTGGCTAATCCTCCTGCATAACCTACTAATGAACCATCGGCACCAATCACTCGATGACAAGGAATGATGATAGCTAAGGCATTGGCACCATTGGCAGTAGCCACGGCACGGATGGCTTTTTCATTACCCAATTGTTGCGATAAAGCTAAATAAGAAATACTTTTCCCATAAGGAATCTCACTTAAGGACTGCCAGACTTTTTTTTGAAAATCGGTTCCTATCAATAAAATCGGTAAATCAAATTGGCTGCGTTTCTGTTCGAAATATTCATTTAATTGTTGAATAGTGTTTTCAATTATAGGCGAAGTTGCTTCTATATAAGTACTGTCTAATTCACGAGCAATACGCTGTTTAATCGCCTCTGCACTTTTACGATATCGCCAATCGCATAGCACTAATTGTGCTCCATAAGATGCCATAATCATCTCACCAAAAGCAAACGAATGATAGATATAGGAAATTTGCATAGCATTATTTATCACTAAAATTAAGCTGTTCTAAGCATAATGTATAATTTAATAATAATGCTCAAAACAAAATTGATTTTACTATGAATAAAAAAAAGCAGTCACTCCTAGGTCGCGACTGCTTTTTAATATAGTACTAAAACGGCTAATATATTTTTTTAAAAATACTAGCTGCTTTTTTTTCTTCTTTTTTCTTTTCAAAGAATTCTCTTTTCTCTTTTTTAGCAGCTTTTTTCTCTCGTTTAATCTGCTCTCTTATCACCCCATTTTTTGGTTTTGGGTTGATAAATTTTTCAAATGCGTCTAATCCCATGATTCTATTTTTAATTCAATTATAATATTAATTCAGGTGCGATATCAAATTTTACTTTGGTACCACCATTGGTATTGTCTTCAATATGGATGTCGCCACCTAATTGATTCACAATTTTTCTACTCATAGATAAGCCCACTCCCCAACCATCATAAGTATTATTCATATGTT
>CANHVE010000195.1 GCA_947464015.1 Saprospirales bacterium
AAAAGGTACTTCTTTTCAGATTCAAATTGGGGTGTATAAAAACACTGAATTGAGTCAGTATTTAGCAGAACCAAAATATGTAGGTTTTGAATTAGATAATCAATTAATCAGATATCACTTAGGTTATTTTAGAGATTATTTAGAAGCGAAAAAGTTTCTTGAAATAGTAAGACGAATGGGGATAAAAGATGCTTTTATAACAGAATATCTTGATGGACAAAGAGTAAATTACACGAAGATTAATTACAATTCACCTATAAACAAAGCCTATTCGAGTAATAAAGAGCTAGATAATACAGATATCCCTAAGTCAAATGCTACAAATGATAAAGTGAAGTTACAAGAAAATTGGAATATCAATAAAGATGAGGATGGAACAGAGAAAGTAAATATTAATACCACTAAAATTCCTACCAAGAAAGTTAATCAAGATGAAGATAATAGTGTAAAAACTACGACTACTATAAAGGAAAAGGATGAATCAAAAGAAGAATCAACTATAGATAGTGATGAAAATACGAATGAAAACAAAAGTAAAGAAGAAGTTAAAACTACCACTACAGATAAAAATACACCAGTAAAACTTGAGAAGAATTGGCAGATGACTGAAGATGAAGATGGTAATCAAATCATCAGAATCATTCCCAAATAAGTAATTTATTTAGAATTTATCTACCCCTTCGTATTGACCAGGTCTACCAAAAGTAGCTTTCCATTTATCTTTCCATGTTTTTGCATGAAAGAAATCACGAACGATATCGATATATTCATGAAAAACTAAATAGAAAGGATTGGTAGTAGAAGATAATGGTTGTTTAACGCCCCATTCAGGTTTTTCACCTGGTGCTTTATAGGTTCCAAATAATTTATCCCAGAAAATAAACATGCTACCATAATTTACATCGATATAGGTCTCATTTTTACCATGATGTACTTTATGATTGGTAGGAGTAACAAAAATATTCTCAAAAAATTTAGGCAATGGTGGAATTACATCGCTATGTTGCCAAAATTGATATAAAATACCTATTTGATGTACTAAAAAGAACATCAATGGATCAAAACCCATAATAACTACAGGTAAGAAGAAAATCAGTTTTACTTGATCAATCCAACACAATCTGAATGAAACAGTAAGATTATAATGATCAGAGGAGTGATGTGTAACATGTGAAGCCCACCAAAAACGTTGTTCGTGTGCAACTCTATGAGCCCAATAACGAGCAAAATCATATACGAATATACATAAAATAAAAGCCCACCAAGTGTATGGAATTTGTAATGGAGCCAAATAATAATAACACCACCAAACAATATAAAAAGTAGCTACGTTTACCAATGCTGTTGCTACTAAATAACCAGCCCCTACGCCTATGGAGCCTATCATACCGTCTTTTGTGTATAAGCCTAAATTTTTCTTTTTACTGTACATATATTCAGCTAAAACACATAATAACATTATAGGTGCCGCTAAGGTTAGTAAATTGATAGGAATTTGATGTCCGAAAACAGTGATATCAGATTCATGAAGTTTGGTCATGATTTCTTGCCAGTTCATTTTACTAGAAGATTGAAATAGATGCATTGTATTTTTTTTATTTCATTGCAAAGATAGAAAATTATTTATTGCATTTAGCTAGAAGCTTTATAATTTCGTAGCTCAAAAATTGAAATAAATGATTTATTCAAAATATGCAACTTTATTGACTGATTATTGTTTGGCAGTAAAATCTAACGAACGGGTATATATTACTACAACCTATTTAGCAGAACCATTAATACAAGAATTATTAAAATGCATCTATGAAAGAGGTGCTACAGCTCATGTAAATATTGAGATTCAAGATCAAACAAAAATTATTTTCGATGCAGCAAGTGAAGAAGTATTAAAAAAAGAGAATGCCATTCAAAAATATATAGTTGAAAATTTTGACTGTTATTTAGTCATTAAAGCTCCTTTTAATTTACGTGACACACAAACATTAGATTCCTCTAAAAGAAAGGCAGCTTCAGAAGGGAATAAGTTGATAAGCAAAATTTATAATGAGCGAACAGGCACTTATAAAATGAGAAGATGTTTATGTCAATTTCCCACTCAAGCAAGTGCACAAGAAGCTGGCATGAGTTTAAAAGAATACGAAAAATTTATATTTCAATCATGTTTTTTGTTTGAGGAAAATCCTATAGAAGCTTGGAAGCAATTAGGTAGAAATCAACAAGTAGCAACTGATTATTTAAATAAATGTTCTCAAATACAATACAAAGGACCCAATATTGATATTCAATTTAGTACTGAAGGAAGAACATGGATAAATAGTGATGGTAAAGCAAATATGCCAAGTGGAGAGATTTATACTGCTCCGGTAGAAGATAGCGTGCAGGGTAAAGTGAAATTTACATTACCATCTATCTATATGGGACAAGAGGCAGAAGAAGTCATTTTAGAAGTTAATAATGGAGTAGTTGAGAAATGGGAAGCCAAGCGCGGACAAGAATTATTAGACCAAGTATTTGATATGCCTGGAGCAAGGGTATTTGGAGAAGCTGCAATTGGATGTAACAGCAATATTCAACAAATAACCAAAAATATATTATTTGATGAAAAAATTGGTGGCACTATACATATGGCAGTTGGTCAAAGTTATGCGCAATGTGGTGGTAAAAATGAATCATCTGTTCATTGGGATATGATTACCGATATGAAAAAAGGTGGGGAAATTTGGGCAGATGGTAAACTAATATATAAAGACGGACAATTTATTATTTAATTTTTTTATCAATCTTATAATTTGCCCAATCCATTACTAATCCTTTCAACTGATCCCATTTAATATGGTTTTCTAATTTTTCTAATTGATCAATTGATTCTTTTAGATTAAAATTTGGATTGCTATGATGCTTAATTATTTTTTCAATAATTTTAAATACCGGTTCTTCTCTGAATAATTCCACATTCGCACGCATCCATGAACGTAAAAGGGAATCAGCCGTATCATAAGCTTTAGCAGAATATAAAACTAAGATTTCTAAACATGATAACATAATATTAATATAGGAGCTAACTTCATTTTGTTTCACATTTTTATGAAAAGAGATAATTCGTTCTTGTACTTCATTATAATTTTTTGATAGAAAATAAACAAGTATCACATTAAATCTAAAATTGATTAAAATTAAATCACTTAACTGATTCTGATATTTTTTAATTCCTTTATCAATTTCGTTCGTGAAATTTTCAATATCAGTAAAGTCTCTGGTATTTAACTTATACAACAACATGTTTTGAGTATATATTCTAAACTGAGCAATTTTATCATATTCAGCATCAACTTTTAGATTTTTCACTTTTTCAATATACACCAACATATCATCAAGCCTTTCTAAAGGTAAAATAGCCATTAGTACATTTGTAATGATTTGCAAATGCATAGTCACTCTATAATCTTTTGCATTTTCTTCTAGCTCATATTCATTTAGAATATCTAATGAGACATCTAATAATTTATCATAACTAAATATTTTACCGTAATACGTTTGAAGTATATTTAATGCAGTAGTTTTTATATTAGTAGAAATTTTGTTTTGTTTATGTTCAAGTTCAATATGGGATATTATAGATTGTAATTCTAGTAATTTTTCAGGATCGTTTAGTTGCTCTAATAATTCATAAACCTTTAGTCTTAGATTATACCAATAGGTTCTTTCTGAAATTTTTTCAATAATATCATTAAACTCCGAAGAAAAATCTTGATAATCGACTTTAATTAATTTTTTGGCAATAAAAAACTGTTTATAGTTGATTAATTGCAACATCTGATAATAATCTTTTTTCTCTTTGGCTAAATCATAAGATTTATAAATTAATTTTAATGCTTGATCGGTTAGTCCTTTATCAATTAAAAACTTAATGTCTATATTATTGATAAAATGATGATAATCGGTATTCTTATCTGCATGATAACTTCGCATTGTTTTTAAAATCAAATCATTCAGATTTGTTTTTTCATAAGCTAAATTTTTACAGAATGTTTTTGACTTATTTTGTTTTATAAATGCTTGTTCGTCGTAGTGAGTTGACTTATACTTACATAATGCTTCAAATAATTTCAAGGCATTTGACTTAGTATCGTTTGAAAATTGCTTAGCATGTAGGGTGAAGTATCTTTTTTCGGAGGCAGTTAAAGATTGAATTAACAAATAAAGTTGATCACTATAGTTCATAAGATTTCAGGTAATATACGTTATTTAGAAATATTGTATATTTTTAGTCATTATTTAATCAAATCTAAAACAATTTTATGAAATATTTACAGCTTCTTTGTGCTAATGGAATAACTGGACCAATATATGGTGAAGTAAATTTTGAAGGAAAAATTATTCAAACCTGGTATGTCTCTGGGTATGGCTATATTGTAGATCAAGATGAAAATGGAACACAAACCATCATTTCTGGACCAGCAAATTATTTAGGTGTTGGAGTAGATCCAAAATACAGAGAATTGAAGTGTTCTGGAGGAGGAGATCCAGATGAATCAATCACATTTGGTGTAGATGCTGTTGAAGAATTACAAACTAATGGATAATTTTTTTAGTCTTTTTTAAATTTATATAACATTTATTATTAATATATAATATTTTGTTTATCAATATATTACAGCCTTATTTTTAACTTACACAATTAACTCTTTCTCTTTAGAAACCAAATTTTAACTCTAAAATTGGTTTAAATATTTTTTGCGACTGTTTTAACCTTGCATCATCATTTAATTAAAAACATAAATCAAATGAACGCAAAAGAAAAACAGATTATT
>CANHVE010000196.1 GCA_947464015.1 Saprospirales bacterium
TATAATACATTTACATTTTGGGGTTCTTTTTGCAAACAAACATCAAGTATTTCTAATGCATATTTATATTTTTTTAATTCATACAAAGCAGACCCTTTCATTAAATAGAATACTGCTAAACTTGTATCTATTAACAAAGCTTTATCATATTGAATAATGGCTGAGTCAAATTGATTTTTTTTATAATAGATATTTCCTATTTGATAATAAGTACTTCCAAAATTATTATCTAATTCTAAACTTTTGGAAAACATGATGGAAGCAGAATCTAAATCATTCTTTTCTAGATACTGTTTACCTTTGAAATAAAAATCGTAATAAGCATTTTTTTGAGCAATACTTATAGTACCTATAAAGAGAAGACTGAATAAAAAAAAACTATTTTTCAATATTTATTATTTAGTAAACATTTTAGAAACTATTAATTCTTTATTACCTACTTCATACTTATAAAATCCTTCGCCAGTTTTAACTCCTTTATAACCTGCAGTAACCATATTCACTAATAAGGGACATGGGGCATATTTAGGATTACCAAATCCTTTGTATAACACATCTAAAATTGATAGACATACATCTAAACCTATAAAATCTGCTAATTGTAATGGTCCCATCGGGTGAGCCATGCCAAGCTTCATTACAGTATCAATTTCACTAACACCAGCTACTCCTTCATATAGAGAGTAAATTGCCTCATTAATCATGGGCATTAATATTCTATTTGCAATAAAACCTGGATAATCATTCACCTCGGTAGGAATTTTACCTAAAGTCTTGCTCATTTCCATGATTTGAGCACAAACTTCATCACTTGTTGCATAGCCTCTTATTACTTCCACTAATTTCATAACTGGAACTGGATTCATAAAATGCATACCAATTACTTTATCTGCTCGTTTAGTAACACTTGCAATCTTGGTAATTGAAATAGAAGAAGTATTTGTAGCTAAAATACAATTTACAGGTGCATGTTCATCCATCACTTGAAATATTTTCAATTTTAAGTCGATATTTTCTGTTGCAGCTTCCACAACTAAATCTGCATTTTTCACACCAATGGCGGTATCTGTTTGAGTAGTAATATTGGCTAATGTATTTTTTTTGATTTCTTCAGTTATGGTGCCTTTAGCCACTAATCTATCTGCATTTTTCTCAATATTAGCAAGAGCTTTTGTGAGTGCATCGGCACTAATGTCTATTAATATTACGTTAAATCCACTTTGTGCAAAAACTTGAGCTATTCCATTTCCCATCGTACCAGCTCCAATAACACTTATATTTTTCATAATTTATTAAATTTATAGGTGCTAAGTTACTAAAAGTAATTAGAACTAAAAACTAAGCATTTTCATATTACTAAACAGGAGTATTTGTCAAAATTAATAGTATTCAACTATTAATTACTCCTTTATAGGAAATGGCATTAATTTTACATGAGAATTAGATATGAAAAAAACAATAATCATTATTCATTTATTCATAGGTTTTAGCTTATGTAACTTATCTGCTCAGAGTATTAAATTAGATGATATAAGAAAAGAATATTCAAAAGCAGTAGACAATCAATTTATATGCGAAAAATGGTATCATCTTTTTGAAAAAGAAATGGTATTATCCAATCAAAAGTTAAAAGCATATAAAGGGGGTATTACTATCGCTATGGCTCGTTATGTTGTAGTTGCCAAAAAAACACCCTTAGTATTACAAGGCAAAAAACTGATTGAAGAATCTATACTTAACTCAAAAGATGATGTAGAAATTCGTTTTATACGATATAGCATACAAGTAAATTTACCTCCAGCACTAGGCTATAATAAAAACAAAATTGAAGATCGCAATTTCATCAATACTCATCTAGAACAATTTCCAAATGAAGCGATGAAATCATATGTAAAAAAATTTATGGAAGATACTAAAAGTAAATAATTTACTAACTCTTACTAAATTTCAATCTATATTCTTTATCTCCAGATTTAATCATGATATAGTATAAACCATTCGTTAGTAAATGAACATCTATACTTTCATTCTTTACAAACTCTGAACTTTTACAAATTTTACCATTCATATCAAGTATGGTATAAGTGACATTTTCTTGATTGAAAATAGTGGAGAAATTTTTAATTATTAGTTTATCGCTCGTTGGATTTGGATAAATAGAAATCGCGTTTGTTATAATTGCATCTTCAACATTCAAAAAGCAAGGCTCAAAAACATCAACAGTTAATGAATCTTGTTTATTGCAAGTTTCAACTACCTGAAGTAATTGACCATTATCAAAACATAAAGTGTCATTAAAATATACTGTATCATTACTAAAAGTACATAATACCCAAGGATCAATTGTAGACAATCTATAATAGTAGGAAATAGTTTGATATTGGGCCATGGCATCATCCACTACCAATGCATATAATTTATTCATATCAATACCTGAATGATCTACAAGTTTAGTAGTAACATTACAACTATTTAATAAATTAGCAGGCATTACATCTAATTTCCATTTACTCATACTATCAAAAACCACTGTATCAACTATATTTTGCAAGTATTCCGTATTTAGAGCTGTTAGTCCAGCCGGAATATAAGTAGAACCAAAAGTGGCTTTTTTTGTAAAGCTTGCATACATATTTAAGGCTGTTAAATACGAACCTGCCATGGATGGATGTACATAATCACCGCTCCATAAATCGAGTGTACTATCTTGTAAACGCGACACTCTATAAGAAACACCTGATGGAATGATAGAAGCATCTGTACTATCAATCATATTTAAATGCGTTTGTCTGATACGTGCAAATTGACCTTCATAAGTACATATATCAGGTAATCCAGCACAATTCATATTGTCGCCATATTTCCAACCTGCTGGCATATAATACATCACACGAGTGCAAGGATTATTTCTATGAATACTATCAACTAAAAACTTACAAGGAGGATATACCTCCAGCTCAAGTTGTCCGTCAGGAAAAGCTGTTTGTTGACTTTGCGCCTGAATCACGACAATATCCCATTTATATGCACTAATTTTAGAAAGCGAAGTTGGATTAGCTGCATGTTGGGCTAATTGATGACCCCCTGGTGTATTTTGGTCCCATATAATTGTATCTCCTTTACTGATTGCAATTTGATTTACTAAACTAGGTACATCATTTACATAGGTTAAACTATTTCCTAAATATAATACATGGTATGTAGTTGCATTAGTTGACAGTATATAAATATAAAATGTAACAAAAAATAATAGAAGTTTTTTCATCTTAAAATGTTTTATAGGTTTACTTTTGGAGTACTAAATTACAAAAAAATACAAGATTCAACATGGCAAATATGGAAGAATTTACGAGCGCTATACAAGAAGGATATAATTTTGAAGGAACTACTATAACCCTTGGTGGTGCAGTATTAGATGGCAATCCAATAAAAGGATTGCATATAAAAGCCCCTTTACGAATGTTTAATAGACATGGATTAGTAGCAGGTGCAACTGGTACAGGTAAAACAAAAACTTTACAAGCATTAGCCGAATCATTAGCAGCCAATGGAGTTAGTACTTTAATGATGGATATAAAAGGTGACTTAAGTGGCATTTCACAAAAAGGAACAGATAACCCAAAGATACAAGATCGAGCAAGTAAGACTGGAATTGATTGGACTCCAACTCAATTTACGACTGAATTTTTGAGTATCAGTAAAGAAAAAGGTGTGAGAATGCGAGCAACCATTTCAGAATTTGGACCTGTATTACTTTCTAAAATTCTAGAATTGAATGATACACAAGCAGGATTAGTATCTATGATTTTTAAGTATTGTGATGATAAAGGACTTCCTTTATTGGACATTAAAGATTTCCGTAAAACATTACAATATATTTCGAATGAAGCCAAAAAAGAAATTGAAGACGCATATGGTTTAGTTAGTACTTCAAGTGTTGGAGCAGTGATGCGTAAATTATTAGAAATTGAAGAACAAGGAGCAGATACTTTTTTTGGAGAGAAAAGTTTTGATGTAGAAGATTTAGTAAAATTAGATGAGAATGGTCGAGGCACCATTAATTTAATTCGATTAGCAGATATTCAAAGTAAGCCTAAGTTGTTTTCTACATTTATGTTATGTTTATTAGCAGAAATTTATGAAAAATTTCCAGAACGAGGGGATAAAGACAATCCAGAATTAGTAATTTTTATAGATGAAGCACATTTAATATTTGAAGAGGCATCTAAATCACTATTAGATCAAGTAGAAACAATCATTAAATTAATCCGTTCAAAAGGAGTTGGCATTTTCTTCTGTACACAAAATCCAACAGATGTTCCTGATGCAATATTAAGTCAACTAGGAATGAAAATTCAACATGCGTTACGGGCATTTACTCCAAAAGATAGAGATGCTATTAAAAAAACATCGGAGAATTATCCGATTACAACATTCTACAAGACAGATGATTTATTGACTCAGTTAGGAATTGGAGAGGCATTAGTTACTGTTTTAAATGAAAAAGGAATTCCTACCCCTTTAGCACACACAATGATGATTGCCCCTCGAACACGTATGGATGTGATTACAGATGCCGAATTGAGTGCGTGTGTAAGTGCCTCTAAAATTGCTTCAAAATATAATGAAGAAATTGATAGAGAATCGGCATTTGAAATGTTGAATGCCAAAATACAACAAGCAACAGTAGTAAAAGAAGAAGAGAAAGCCGCAGCGGAAGAAGCAAAAACTGAGAAAAAAACAGGAACGGCTAA
>CANHVE010000197.1 GCA_947464015.1 Saprospirales bacterium
ATCGATTACTACTAATTGTATATCGGTTGTATTGCCCGATTCTTCGGAGAATAATCCTACTGAAAACGGTACTTCTGTTTTATAATTCAATTCTAAATAAGCCACACTTCCCACCGGAATATTCAGCCAATTGGTAGCAGTAGTTTTACCCGATGAAGGTGGAAGTGTAATCATCCCTGAATTAGTTCCTTCAAATGAATTAGAATCATTTATCACATCTAAGTTGGCATCGAAATTATTTGAGAACTCAAATGTTTCATTCATTTCGAAATTACAACTCGATTGATATCTATATACAGGATGAATCACGTATGTACTAGTATTGGCATCAAAAGTAATATCTTCATATACCGATTGTAATAAAGGATAGATTTGTCGTTGCGCCGAAATCCCTTTGTTTTTAATAGCTGGTTGTATTAAAATTTTATAGGTTCCTGGATTACTAAGCACTGGAAATTTAATCGGCAAAGCATATACTCCTAAATCATTACCCCCAACTTCCACCCAAATCTGTTCGAGTTTAGAGGAGCTTGTTCCTTGAACGGAAGGATTATCTATTTGAACTTTGGCACTATCTACCACGATATAAAAAGGTTTACCACCATTAGGTAAAGGCTTTTGACAACTATTCGAGATAAACAATACGAAGGTAAATAATCCTAAGGTATAAAGTAATTTTTGCATTTCGCAAAGATAACGAGCCTTTTGTTTATTTATTGTCATTATTTATCATCTAGCTTTTTTAACATACTAATAGTATAAGTTCATCCATTGAAATACATTCTTTCCTAATTTTTAATTTCAATACAGACTCCTTTTTTCAAGTGGTAGAAATTCCCACTTTTTTACCCAAATCGACTCTTTTTATACTTTTTTCTCTAGACTAAATAGTGGCTATATACACATTTAGCCCATTTTAGTTTAATAACATAGGTGTATAATTGTATTATATCTAATTGATATTCTTATAATTAATCAATATCTATTTTGTGGATATTGTGTTAAATAATATTTGTGGGAAGATGTGGTAAAATATGGAGATAAATGGTAATTTTGAATTTATAAATAAAAGAGAAAATTGGAATTTTTAGGTGAACATAAATGCAAACTAGATGATAAAGGAAGATTACGTCTTCCTTCCTCATTGAAGCTTCAAATGAACCCTGCAGCACAGGGCAAATTTGTGGTGAATAGAGGCTTTGATGGTTGCCTAGAATTATATCCGATGGATTACTGGATTAAGCTTAGAAAAGTGATGGACAAAAAGTTGAATATGTTCAACTCGAAACACAGAGAGTTCTATAGAAGATTTACCAGCGGAGCTACTGAATTAGTATTAGATGCAGCTGATCGTTTGAATATTCCGAAACATTTAATGGAATATGCGCAAATTAAAAATGATTGCTATTTAACGCCTGGTCAGAATACCATCGAAATGTGGAGTGTAGCTACTTATGAAGAGCGTTTGAAAAACTTTGATTCGGATACATATCAAGATATAGCGAATGATGTGATGGGTAGTATGAATTTATGGGAAGAAAAAGATAATTAATGAGTAATTATCACATATCCGTTCTTTTAAATGAATGCATAGAGGCACTCCAAATCAAGGAAAATGGAGTTTATGTAGATGTTACGTATGGTGGTGGCGGACATTCTAAAGCTATTTTAGAAAAATTAGGTCCTAAAGGTAGATTAATTGCTTTTGATCAAGATACAGATGCAAAGCAAAACCTGATTGATGATCCTAGAATTAGCTTTGTTCACGCCAACTTCAAATATCTACAACGATTTCTTAAACTCTTGAAAATAGAGAAAGTGGATGGAATATTAGCCGACTTAGGGGTTTCTTCTTATCAGTTTGATACAGGTGAAAGAGGTTTCTCCTATCGTTTTGATGGTCCTTTAGATATGCGGATGAATACACAAGATAATGTAGATGCTACACAAATTATCAATGAATATTCAGAAGCTGAACTTCAAAACATGTTGAGCAATTATGGTGAAGTGACTAACGCAAAAACCCTGGCACAAGCGATTATTCAGGCTAGAAGTAGACAGAAAATCGATACTATTCAAGGTTTATTAGCTGTGATTGAACCCAATGTAAGAGGCAATAAAGCTTCATACTTAGCTCAGGTTTTTCAAGCCATTCGAATTGAAGTGAACGATGAACTGAATGTATTGAAAGCTTTTTTAGAACAGAGCGCGCAAGTATTACATAAAGATGGTCGATTGGTGGTTATTAGTTTTCACTCTTTAGAAGATAAGTTGGTGAAACAATATATGAAAAGAGGAACCTTCAACGACTCACATGAAAAAGATGAATTTGGAAATATATATCTACCATTTAAAACAGTTCAGAAAAAAGCAATTGAAGCGAGTAAAGACGAACTAATGAAAAATAGAAGATCGCATAGCGCCAAATTACGAGTAGCAACAAAATTATAAACTAGATTTTTTTAATTATAAACACATTATTAACAAAACATTGATTATTTAATCGGCATATCGCGATATAACGATAATATGGCAACAACGAACGAAAATATAGAATCAACTGAAACGGAAAAAACGGAAGCAAAAGGGTTTTCGGCTTTTATTCGTAAAACAGAAAATGCATCTAATCAAGATCATCAAAAACTGTTTAGTGCTATTCCATTCATTGTGTTCTTAGTGTTTCTAGCCATTATTCAAATTGCTAATAAGCATAATGCCGAAAATAAAATTCGATTGATTGAAAAAACAGAAGTGGAATTAAAAGAATTGAGATGGCAATATATGAGCACTAAAAGTGAATTGATGCAAAAAAGCAGACAATCTGAAGTAGCAAAAATATTAGAACCAGCAGGATTATACGAATTAAGAACACCACCACAAAAAATTATTATTCAAGAAAGTGAGCACAAATAAAAGAAAAGATGTACTGTGGCGCATTTATGTAGCGTTTGTCTTTATTGCCCTATTCGGTATGGCAGTATTGGCTAGAACCTTGCATACACAAGTGGTACGAGGTGTTTACTGGAAAGGGATGGCCGATAAGTATACCATCTTTACCGATACGCTTGAACCTGAACGTGGCAATATTTATAGTGAAGAAGGAAATCTATTAGCTACTAGTTTACCATTCTTTGATATTCGTCTCGACTTAGCCTCTACAGGTATGAGTAAAGAATTATTCAATGCGCAAGTGGATTCATTAAGTATCTGTTTAGCTGATTATTTTAAAGATAAATCAGCTAGTGAATATCGAAATGAATTAGTTCAAGGTCGTAAAGATCGCAACCGTTATTATTTACTTAAAAATAATCTCTCCTACCCTGATTTATTAGCGCTAAAAACATTTCCTCTTTTTAAACTGGGTCGATATAAAAGCGGCATGATTGTGATTCAAAAAAACAAACGTGTAATGCCTTTTGGTAATCTCGCTAAACGTACCATTGGATTTGTGGGGGGCGACACCACTAAATATAAAGTGGGTATTGAAGGTAGTTTCGACGAGAGTTTAACAGGAGTGAATGGACAAATTTTAGTTCAGAAAATTGCAGGTGGAGTGCGTATTCCATTAAATAGCGATGCAGATATTGATCCTCAAAGTGGTAAAGATATTTACACCACTATCAATATCAGTTTTCAAGATGTAGCTGAAAATGCTTTATTAAAAGCGGTTCAATCGCATAAAGCAGATTGGGGTACTTGTATATTAATGGAAGTTAAAACGGGAAAGATTAAAGCGATTGCCAATCTTACGAAAGTGGGGGATAGCACGTATGCTGAAAAATTTAATTATGCTTTAGGTGAAAGAGTAGAGCCAGGTTCTACATTCAAGTTGGCTAGTATGATTGCCTTGATTGAAGATAAATTAGTTTCTCTAAATGATACTATCGCTATTGAAGGAGGTACACATCAATTTTTTGATAGAACGATGCGTGATGCCGAAGAACATGGCTTAAATAAAGTGAGTGTAAAATATTGTTTTGCTATTTCATCGAATGTTGGAATCTCGAAAATGATATTTAAAAATTACAAAGGGAAAGAATCGTTATTCTATAATCATTTAGCGAAGTTACGTTTAGATAAATCAACTGGTATCGAATTATTAGGAGAGCCAACTCCAAATATTAGAAAGCCTGCTGATTATAGCGCAGTGTCATTGCCTTGGATTAGTGTGGGCTACGAACAACAGTTCACCCCGCTACAAATGTTATGTTTATACAATACAGTAGCGAATAATGGTGTTGCTGTAAAGCCTTATATAGTGGGCGAAATCAAAGAGTTTGACAAAAGTATTTCGGTTATCAAACCTACTACAGTTGCAGAACAAATCATCAGTAAAGAAGCGATTCCAATTATCAAAGAATTATTAGAAGGGGTTTGTAAAATGCCTCATGCTACTGGTGCCAATTTAGCTAAAGATGCACCCTATACTATTGCTGGTAAAACAGGTACTACCAAATTATTGAAAGATGGCAAATATGAAGGAGGTTATAATGCTTCATTCATCGGATATTTCCCTGCAGATAATCCCCAATATTCTTGTTGTGTAATCATCAGCAATCCAACTGAAAACGGCTACTACGGGGGTATTGTAGCTGGACCTGTATTTAGAGAAGTAGCAGATAAAGTATATGCAAGCTCTTCTAATTTACATCCATCAATTACGAAAGTTGATTCAGGTGCGAGCAGTCCTGCCATAGCATTAGGTCGTGCTGAAGATGTTCGTGAAATCTATCGTGGTTTAAATATCAAGCA
>CANHVE010000198.1 GCA_947464015.1 Saprospirales bacterium
GGTCAAACTGGTAAAATAGATGGAAGTAAACCGATTGATAAATTAAAAGTAGCCTTAGTAGTTATTTTAGGATTAATTGTACTTTCCATTATTTTGTACTTATATTTAAAATATAAATAATTTATTCACCCATTAATTTAATTCGCAAAATGAAAAATTTAGATACTTTTTCAAAGAGATTCTTAACTGTTAGCATCTCCTTATCGGTGGTATTATTAAGTGCTGCTGTTTTTATGTTTTCCATCAAAACCGCTACTGCATCTAGTAAACTACCATTTCCTACCCCTAATCCAACGGTAGCATCAGAAAACTATTGCCCACTTGGGATTTACAATGGTTATGTATATTATTTTTGGGTAAGTGGTGATCAAGTAGATTTTTCTAAAATCAAATTAGAAATAGCAACTGACTACTCTCAGAACTATGTAAAAAAATAAGATTTTATTATTTTTTTACTTTAGCTCTTTTAATTAGATAAGGCATTAGAATTTGCTTAAACCCTTGATCGATAGGGGCAGTAATATAATCAATTTGATATTGCTGACAACGCAATTTTAATGCCTTATTAAATTGATTTATTTTTTCTAAATAATGTGCTTTTACTTGAGAAGCATTGAATTTAAGTTCATTACCACTCTCCATATCAATAAATAAATAAGGTCGATTCTCAAATTGAAACTCCACTTCTTGTTTTTGATCCACTACATGAAAAAATAAAATTTCATGTTTATTGAATTTCAAATGTTGTAATGCCTCAAATAATTTTTCTTGCTTTTCTGAATGGATAGCTTCTGTATCAAACATATCACTAAAGATAACTACTAAGGAACGTTTGGGAATATTTTCAGCTATTTCATGAATACATTGAATGGCATTCGTTTTCTTTTGGGCTTGACTTTGCAAGGCTTGTAGCAGATGCAAATAAATCATATTCTTATGAGTAACGCTACTTTTAGATGCGGTATGAATTTTCACTTCTTCATCAAAAGTACTTAAACTAAAAGCATCTCGTTGTCGTTTTAATAATTCAATTAAGGATGCAATGGCTAATACGGAAAAATTCATTTTTGTATTTTTCTGTTCTTTAGGAAAATACATCGAAGAGGAAATATCTAAAATAAAATGACAACGCAAATTGGTTTCTTCTTCATATTTTTTACTAAACATTTTATCGGTTCGAGCATATACTTTCCAATCTATATTTCTGGTACTCTCTCCTTCATTATAAATACGATGTTCGGCAAACTCAACACTAAAGCCATGAAACGGACTTTTATGTAGTCCAATTATAAATCCTTCTACCACTTGTCGGGCAAGTAAATCCAGTTGTTCGAATGATTTAATTTCCGCTTCTTGAAAAATGTTTGACTGATTCATATACTACATAAAAGTAATCAATTAGAATGAAACCCCTTGCTTAATTATTAATTTCTAATTCTTAATTATTAATTATTTATGAATAGATTTTTTTTTCTTATTTTTAGTAGTTGTTGGTTGAGTTTGAGCTTTGGTTTCTTTCTCTTTTAATTCCGCTTCTTTATCATAATCTAATTCTCCTCCTTGGTAGCCCATTTGACGCAATACCCAATTTTGTCTTTTATGCATATAGCTTGAAGCTTTAGCTAAGTCGAATTTTCTTGGATTGGGTAATACAATTGCCATCAATGCACATTGTGGAGCTGTTAATTGAGCCGCTGAGCAATTGAAATAGGTTTTGGCTGCAGCCTCTGCCCCGTATACTCCATCACCAAATTCAATCACATTTAAATATACTTCCATGATTCGCTCTTTACTCCAAATTTTTTCAATTAAAAAAGTAAAATACACTTCTAATCCTTTACGTATCCAACCTCTATTGGGCCATAGAAATACATTCTTAGCACACTGTTGGGAGATTGTACTAGCTCCTCTTGTTTTTGGATGTTTACTATTAGCATGTTTCTCATTATACTCCATCGCCTCTTCAATAGCTTTCATATCAAAGCCTTCGTGTATCAAAAAATTTTGATCTTCTGCACAAAAAACAGCTAAATCTAATTTCGGATTGATTTTGTTTTTGCTGACCCAATCTTTTTTTATTTGAAAAGATTTACCATCAGCCATTCGTTCAAAGCCTCTTTGAAACATTAGAAAAGTATATGGCACTGGTACAAATCGATATATAACTACCATCAAAATAGTACTAACAAAAAAAGCTAATATAGCCTTCCCTAAATAACCAAGATATTTTTTCGCCTTCTTATTCATAAAGCAAATTTACAGCGAATGACTTAGATAATAAAATATTAAAATTAGTACAATCATTTTAAATGATATTCTCTAATTGTATCTAATAAAAGACTAGAAGAATTGTGCTTTAGACTAGAAAAAGCTTACTCCACATAATCTAAATCTTTATGAAAAGATTCTTTCATAAAGTATAAACTTATAAATGCAATACATAAACAAATGGCACCTACAATATAACCGCTTAATACCATACCTAAGGTGCATGTCAAGGATAAATATTTAAATAATGAAGTAATAGGCCATACACTTCCTCGTACAAAATTAGGAACGGTATTGGTAACCGTGGAGCGAATATTGGTACCGAATTGTTCGGAAGCAATGGTTACAAATAAAGCCCAATAGCCAGTGCCAGCACCTAATGCAAAGCACATGAAATAAAATAGTGCAACTGGAATATGTTGCAAATACAAATACAAGAAAATGAATACAACAGAAATACTTAAATAAGTTAATACTACTTTTCTTCTACTTTTTAGTACTTGACTAAGCATTCCACTAAAAATATCTCCCACACATAATCCTATATAAGAATACATAATCGCATCTTCTGTATGAACCACTCCATTTACCTTTAGTAATTCACCAAATTTTTCTGCATTACCCATCAATACCGCAATAATAAACCAAATAGGAACGCCAACACCAATGCAAGAAATATATTTTAAGATTCGTTCTTTGGAGCTAAATAATAAAAAGAAATTACCTCTATTCGATGCATCTGCTTCTAACGATTTATACATGCCCGACTCTAAAGTTCCTGCTCTTAAGGCTAATAACAATAAGCCTAATACACCACCAACAATATATAATGTATGCCAATCATAGCCGCTTTTTTTCAAAAGTGCAGCTAAAACGGCTCCTAGTGCTCCAAAACTCACAATAATCATAGTCCCAATACCACGTTTATCTTTTTCCATGGTTTCAGAAATCAAGGTGATACCTGCACCAAGTTCACCTGCTAAACCAATACCTGCAATAAATCGAGCGATAGAATAAGTATGAATATCATAGACGAATGCATTCCCAATATTAGCAATAGAATATAATAATATTGAACCAAAAAGTACTTTTACACGACCAATTTTATCTCCCATGATGCCCCACAACAAGCCACCAATGAGCATCCCAATCATTTGAAAATTAAAAAGTCGAGTGCCATATTCAAACAGTTCTTCTTTTGAAGTATAGCCTAATGCTTTTAAGCTGTCTATCTTCACTACTTGAAAAAGTATCAAATCATAAATATCTACGAAGTAGCCTAGTGAGGCTACAATGACTAATAAATAAGGGATATTATATTTTTTAATCATAGTATTTTGTTAGATAATACCCATTAATGTGTTTTATTTAGTAATAAAATATATTCATGGATATAGATAATTCTCTTATTCACCTGCCATCGCTTCAATTAAATCGTATTTAGTAATGATGCTGTATAAGCCAGAATTTTCTTTGACTAATACTGCACTCATTTCTTTACTTAACATTTTACTGATATCAGAGGCTGATGCTTCTATATTCACTATTGGAAAAGGAGCGTTCATTACTTCACTTACCTTTTTATCTTTGTTAAATGGATTTTCCATTAAATTTTCCAAAATGATTTTTTCAGTTATACTACCTATAATATCGATTTCAGAACCTACTGGAATTTGACTTAATCCATTTTCTTTCATCGTATGAAACACCGTAGATAAAGTATCTTCAGGAGAAGCTGTAATTAATTTCTTCATGTTTTTACGCTCAATAATAGTTCGGGCATTAATTACTTCATCAATTAAATAACCTCTTTCGCGCATCCATTCATCATTATAAATCTTAGCTACATATCTACTACCATGATCGTGTAAAATAACAACAACAACATCGCCTTCTTTAAATTTATCTTTCAATTGCATGATCCCTTGCATCACGGTACCAGCACTATAACCACAAAACAATCCTTCTTCTTTAGCTAATTTACGAGCCATAATAGCACCATCCATATCGGTCACTTGCTCAATATGATCGATTAAACTCATATCATAATTCTGAGGTACAAAATCTTCTCCAATTCCTTCTGTAAAATAAGGATATACTTCATTCAAATCTAACTCCCCAGTTTCTTTATACTTTTTTAATAAAGAACCATACACATCAATACCATACACTTGAATATTTGGATTTTTTTCTTTCAAGTATTTGGCTGTACCGCAAACCGTTCCACCTGTTCCGATAGTAGTCACATAATGCGTTACTTTTCCTTCTGTTTGATTCCATATTTCAGGACCAGTACTTTCATAATGCGCTTGTCTATTACTTAAATTATCATATTGATTTAAGTGTATACTATTTGGAATTTCTTGTGATAATCTTTTGGCAACTGAATAATACGAACGAGGGTCTTCAGGTTCTACGTTGGTTGGACAAACGATTACATCTGCACCTACTGCACGTAGTATATCTACTTTCGCTTTAC
>CANHVE010000199.1 GCA_947464015.1 Saprospirales bacterium
CTCCGCTTCTACTTCGTCTTCAGATACATATACCGAATCGAGTTGTGCTTGTGCTAAAAAAAACTTATCTAATAACAACTGATCAAATATAGTACAACGCAAACGATCATTGACTATTTCTCCTTGCGCTTTTGCTTGTTGCAACTGAGCTTCAACATCACTCAACAATATAATATTATCACCTACTACACCTATTACTTTGTCTACTGTTTTTTGTTGTGCAAAAACAGATAAACTAGTACCTAATACTAAAAATATATAAATTAATTTCTTCATTTTTTTGATTTGCTAATCGTGAAATCTTCAGCGGTTTTTGATTGAATACCTTTTTGATAAATTTCTTGATACATTTTATTTAATAGTTCAGTTCTTTTTTTATTAAGCAAGATTTGATTGATTGATTTTTCTACTCTATCAAATGGTGCAACTTCACCCATCGGCTTTACAGCATTTAATTTATATAGTATTACTTGAGTAGAATTTTCTAGTTTTAACACATTATCATTCACTTTTAATTTCGTAAAGAAATCTAGTGGTAATTCAATTTGCTTATGTAATTCATCTCGTGTAAACCATTTAGAAGATGAAAGTTCTGCTTTCATTGCTCCTATTTTTACTTTCGAGTTAAGCAATACTTTATCCTCTGGTTTAGTTGAGGAGAAAACTTCTATCCAATCTTCTAATTGTGCAGTATTTAGAGGAAGTGCGATATATTGAAACTGAAATACATCTTCATCAAGAACAAAGTTGTTTTGAAAATCTTGATAATATTTTTGTTTCAGCGTGTTCTCAATACTAGTATCTTGCATTTCAGAAAGGAGCTCACTTTCGTAATTATAAAGAATTAATGATTGTCTATAGTTTTCTACTTTCTCATCAATTTCTTTAATGCTATTAGGTAAGCTTTCTTTCGCTTTTTCTAATAATAAATTTCGTTTAATCCAATCGGTAACAAACATCTGTACCAATTTAGCACTATCGCTTTTATCTGCATTTAATGAAAGTCCGTTGATATCGGATGGATATAAATATAAATCATTGACACGTGCAATAGGTTCTTCTTTTAGTTCCTTTGTCTTGTTTTTAAAATATTGGCAAGAAGAAATTAATACAAGTAAAAAGACAAATACACTAAATGATTTTACTATTTTATACACTTCATTATTTTTTGATTAATGAACGGAATACAGCATCGTTAACAACTATCGCATATTTAGCTCTTAAATCACTGATCCATTGTTTTTCTAAATATTCTTGGTAATCGCTAACTATATAACCCTTTGCTTCGTTTAATAATTTTGGCTCAGGACCTACTTCACGTAAAATATTAATGATAGTAACGCTACCATCTTTGT
Organism: Saprospirales bacterium; assembly: GCA_947464015.1. Taxonomy (GTDB): domain Bacteria; phylum Bacteroidota; class Bacteroidia; order Chitinophagales; family CAMDFR01; genus CAMDFR01. The sequence continues at coordinate 1,356 of CANHVE010000199.1, forward strand.
TATACATATTCTCTTTTAAGCCTACTTTTCTATCAGTATTATCAATTAACTCATATTGTCCTTTTTCATATTTACCGTGAATGATAGAAACTTTACTTTTTGCATTTGGAATATTTACTTGCTTAGTAATTTCATCAGGTGTTTTACCTTTTAATAATAATTTTCTTGTCATTTTAGCTAAAGCAGAATCAGAACAATTATAAATATCTACTTCTACTCTATTGCCCCATTTGTATTTGTCCTTATCTGTTTCATAAAATGCTTTTAACCCTGCTGTGTCTTTAGTAGCCTTAGTCCATACCATTTTATCTGTTAAATCAAACAACAAAATACCATCTCTATATTCTTTCATTAAGCTTTTGAAATCAGGATATTCAGCATCTAATTGTTTTTCTTCAAAATCCATACATCTTTGTTCTACATAATCTTCGTATAAGTTTTCATATACAAATGAGATAGAATTAGAAACTCTTTTATTTTTTTGATTTTTTAGTATGAAATTTAAAAACTGATCTTGAGTTGTTTCTTCTGAACCTACTTTAAATAACATTTTAGTGTATCCACTAATATCTAAAGGTCTCCATCTTCCATCCAAAATAGTCGAATCAATCATTTTTAAGATTTCATTTTTTGCTAAAGTATTTTCAGTATATCCATATTTCGATTTAATCTTTTGCATTAAGGCTGTTCTCGATAAATCAGATCTACTATCACGCTCTATTTTTTGTTTTAATTCTGATTTGATATCAATCATTGGAGGAACTGGTTTTTTATCAACCAATTTTAATATATGATAACCATAAGAAGTCTTCACTGGCGCAGAAATGTCGCCTATGTTTTTCAAAGCAAAGGCAGCATTTTCAAACGATTCAGTCATCTTACCTGTAGAGAAGAATCCGATTTCTCCTTTATTCATTTTTGATTTACGATCTTCTGAATACTGCGTTACAGCATCTTCAAATGAAATAGTACCACTTTTTATATCATTATAAATTTTATTGATTTTAAATTGTGTTGCACTATCTCCATTTCCAACAAATTTATCTGGTACTGTAATCACTACATGTGCAATATTTACAGAACCTCTAGCCGGACGTTTATCATTTACTTTTAAAATATGATAACCGAATTTAGTTCTAAAAACACCTGATACTTGTCCTGTAGCTGTATTATACATTTGGTTTTCGAAAGGATATACCGTTTGAAAAACCGTTAAATAACCTAATCGTCCATTATTTGATTTGGCTGATGGATCTTCAGAATATTTAGCGGCTGCTGATTCGAAACTTTCTCCTTTAAGAATGCTCTTTCTAATCCCATTTATCTTATTAAAAGCTGCTAAGGTATCAGCTGGACTAGCATCGCTTGCTACTTTAATCAATATATGGCTCACATTGATTTCGGTTTGCATTCTGTCGTAAGCTTCAATCTCTAAATTGTTGTAAATTTCTTTATCATTTAAGTATGACTTAGCTAATTGCTTTCTATAAGTACCCAATTCTGCTTTTAAAGATTCAATCGTGTCTAACTTTAAGTCTTCTGCTTGTTTTACTTTCAATTTAAACTTTGTATACAAGTCTAAATATTCTCTTAAAGATTTTTCGCTGTAGTCCGCTTGGTTGTTGATATTGTTTTTCCCATATACATTGGTAAAATCTTCAACACTTACTGGCTCTCCTGCAATAGTGAATAAGGTTCGTGTGTCTTTTGTTTGTGCGAAAAGTTGTGTAAAAATTATACTGCTTCCAAAAACAGCTACTAAAAATTTCTTCATAATGTTACAATTGTGCGAATTAGATTAGAAAATCAAAATTAAACCCTTATATATTAAGGTTGCCAAAATTATGAATTTTTAACGAGAAAATATATTAATAAATGAAGCAAAAAAAATGGGCTAGAACCAAAGTAAATTCTTAAGTTTGATGCGAAATTAAACGAAATTGAAAATTAAAAAACAAATTGAATACCCATCGTTACATATAGAGGCTATATCTAGTGAGGGTTTGGGTATTGCAAAACCAGAAGGGAAAGTGGTTTTTGTGGAGGCAGCCATTCCAGGAGACGAAGTATCTGTAAAAATTGTGCAAGCCAAAAAAGCATTTGAACAAGGTAAAATTATTGATATATTAACTCCTTCTAAAGACCGAATTGCACCATTTTGTGACCATTTTGGGGTGTGTGGTGGCTGCAAATGGCAATATGCGTCGTATGAAGCTCAATTAGCCTATAAAGAAGAAATTGTAAAAAATGCCTTTGAACGATTGGCTAAAGTGCCTATTAAAGAAATCCTGCCCATTGCTGGTAGTAGCCAAACACAGTATTATCGCAATAAATTAGAATTTACTTTTAGCAATAAAAAATGGTTGACACTCGAACAAATTCAAAGTGAAGATACCGCTATCAATCGAGATGCCTTAGGATTTCATATCCCTCGATTGTTTGATAAAATCATCGATATTGAACATTGTTATTTGCAAGGTGGTCTATCAAATGAGATTAGAAATTTTATTAAAAGTTATGCGTTACAAAATCAGTTAAGCTTTTATGATATACGAGAACATGTAGGGTTTTTAAGAACATTAATTATTAAAACGAGTACTGCAGGCGAAACGCTGGTTTTTATTGTATTTGGTGAAAACAAGCAGAAAGAGATAACTAGTTTAACTAAAGCCTTGATGCAACAATTTCCTAGCATCAATTCATTGCAATATGCCATTAATTTAAAAAAGAATGATAGCATATTTGATTTAGAACCCGTATTAGTACATGGCAATGATTATATCATTGAAACGCTAGGTAGTAAAAAATATAAAATAGGAGCTAAATCATTTTTTCAAACAAATCCGGTTCAAGGAAAGACTTTATATGACATCACTAAAGCCTTTGCGAATGTGCAGCCGCACGAAACGGTGTATGATTTATATACAGGTGTAGGAAGTATTGCGCTGTATATATCTGACGATTGCAAACAAGTAATCGGTATTGAAGAAGTGGCTCCAGCTATTGAGGATGCTAAGGAAAATGCAGTATTGAACCAATCAGATAATTGTTATTTTTATACAGGTGATGTTCGTAAAATAATCAATAGCGATTTGTATCAAAAGCATGGAAAGCCCGATGTGATTATCACCGATCCTCCCAGAGCAGGCATGCATGAAGATGTAGTAAAAGAATTATTAAATATTGAAGCGAATAGAATCGTTTATGTGAGTTGTAATCCGGCTACACAAGCTAGAGATATACAATTGCTGAATGAAAAGTATGAGGTGAGCAAAATGCAAGCAGTGGATATGTTTCCGCATACAAAGCATATAGAAAACATAGCATTATTAACCTTAAGAAAATAGTATAAATACATTATGGACCCAAAAGAGGATTTAATCATTAAG
>CANHVE010000200.1 GCA_947464015.1 Saprospirales bacterium
ACAATAATCGTTTGTATGTATGCAATAAAAGCAGTAAGCAATTATACATAGTGAATACAACAAGCAATTCTATTATAGATAGTATGGACATTGGTTATGGAGCCAATAGTTTATTGATAGATGCCACAGATCATTTATGGATAGCTAGTGATGGGAAGGCTGCTGATGGTATTGATGCGAAGCTAATCAAATGCAGTGTTAGTGGATTAAGTATATTGCAAAGCTGGAGCCTTAATACTGAAGCTGCGAGTTCTTTATGCAACAATGTTGCAAAAGATAAACTCTATTATAAAAGAGGCGAATCGATTTATCAAATGGATTTTTCGGCAAGCAGTTTGCCCAACAGTGCCATTATTACGAAGAGTGGAGCTATTTGGTATGGATTAGGCATTGAACCAATTAGTGGAGATCTGTTTATATCGGATGCATTAGATTATGTGCAGCGCAGTAGTATTTATAGATACTCAGCTGATGGCAGTCAATTAAAATCGCAATACAAAGCTGGGATTATCAGTAATGGGTTCTTGTTTGGGGAGTAAAATCTTTTAATTAAATAATATCTTAAAAATATTCTCCTTAACTTTGCTACACATAGAAAAACAGGTGCAGGAAAAATCTCTTGCGCCCTATTGGCTTTTATGTAAGGCGAATCATGCAGATAAACGATATAATACAACAGTATCAAAACGACACTAAATCACAATTGATTTTGGAGTCCTTAAAAGCACATCCACAAAGCAGAATCAAACTCAATGGTTTGGTAGGTGCTAGTGAAAGTTTTATAATTAGTGCCTTATATCGCAGTGCTTCTTTTCATCATGTGATAGTGATGAGCGATAAAGAAGAAACGGCTTATATGCTCGAAAATTTGCGTCACTTATTGCCACAAAAAGAAATTTTATTTTTGCCCGATTCCTTTAAACGACCCTCTAAATTTGAAGAAATCAATACGCATAATATTTTACAACGAACTGAAACAGTTAATAAAATATCCCATCCAAATGCCAAAGCAGAAATTGTAGTGACTTATCCTGAAGCTCTTTTTGAAAAAGTGGTGAAGTCGGAAGTGCTACACAAATCATCGATACACATTGAAGTAGGTGAGAAAGTGAATATTGAAACCATCACTGAAATATTGGTAGAATATGGATTTGAATTCACCGATTTTGTGTATGAGCCCGGACAGTTTTCGGTACGTGGAGGAATTGTCGATATTTTTTCGTACGCCAATGAATATCCTTATAGAATTGAATTGTTTGACGCCGATGTAGAAAGTATCCGAACTTTTAATCCGGAAACACAATTGAGTGAAAAGAAAATCAGAAGTGTATCGATAGTACCTAATATCAAAACGCAATTTGATGCCTCTCAAAAAACATCCTTCTTAAATATTTTGCCAGCAGATACATTGATATGGATTAAAGATTATGATGGTTGTATGACTTTATTAGAGAAGTGTTTTGATGGAGCTGTTGATTTTAAAGACAGCAATCATGAAGGGAATAACGCAGATCATCCTTTTGCGGGTGCTGATGGATTATTGAATACGGTGTCGGTTGAAAATACGATTGCCCAATTTGAAGCGAGAAGTATTATAGAGATAGGGGTTTCCTCTTCCTTACAAAGCACTTGCAGCATCGATTATCATTTACGTCCACAACCCTCTTTTAATAAGAACTTTGATTTATTGATTAAAAATTTAGGGCAACATGTAGATGAACAAATTATCTCTTTTATTTTTTCAGATAATCATAAACAGATAGAACGTTTCTATCATATCTTCGAAGATTTAAAAGCGGAGGTGAAATTTTTCCCCATATATACTTCTATTCATGCTGGTTTTATTGATGAAGATTTGAAATTAGCTTTTTATACCGATCATCAAATTTTCAATCGTTTTCATAAATACGCTTTAAAGCAAGGCTTTTCAAGTGATAAGGCATTATTATTAAAATCGCTACGCGAATTACAAACAGGCGATTATGTGACCCATATTGATCATGGGGTGGGCCGCTATTCGGGATTGGAAAAGATAGAAGTAAATGGGCAGATACAAGAAGCAGTGCGATTGATTTATGCGAATAATGATATACTCTACGTATCTGTCAATTCATTGCATAAGATCAGTAAGTATAGTGGTAAAGAAGGTACAGAGCCTAAGATATATAAGTTAGGTAGTGATGCTTGGAAAAACTTAAAAGCCAAAACCAAGAGTAAAATCAAAGATATTGCTGAAGATTTAATTAAATTGTATGCACTGCGTAAAGCACAAAAAGGATTTGCTTTTAGTCCTGATTCATACATGCAAGTAGAGTTAGAATCCTCGTTTGAATATGAAGACACACCCGATCAATTGAAAGCAACAAATGATGTGAAGGCTGATATGGAGAAAGAGCAACCGATGGATCGATTGGTGTGTGGGGATGTAGGATTTGGTAAGACAGAAGTGGCTATAAGAGCGGCTTTTAAGGCGGTATGTGATGGGAAGCAAGTGGCAGTATTGGTGCCAACAACCATATTAGCACATCAACATTACCAATCATTTAAAGACAGATTAGAGGAGTTTAAAGTAGAGATTAATTTTATTAATCGATTTAAAACTACCAAGCAAAAGAAAGAAATTCAAGAACAATTAGCATCGGGCAAATTAAATATTGTAATAGGCACTCATTCGATTGTTTCAAAATCGATGAAGTTTAAAGATTTAGGTTTGTTGATTATTGATGAGGAGCAAAAATTTGGAGTAGCAGTAAAAGAGAAATTGAAAGAGATAAAAGCCAATGTAGATACGTTGACTTTAACGGCCACCCCTATTCCACGAACCTTGCAGTTTTCGATGATGGGTGCACGCGATTTAAGTGTTATTAATACAGCACCAGTAAACAGACAGCCCGTGAATACAGAAGTAAAAGTATTTAATGGGGAGATTATTAAAGAAGCGATTGAATATGAAGTTTACCGTGGAGGGCAAGTGTTTTTTGTACATAATAAAGTAAAAGACATTGTAGATATCAAAACGATGCTATTGAAATTATGTCCGAATATAACAGTAGATATAGCACATGGACAGTTAGAAGGCGATCAATTAGAAGAAGTGATGTTGCGTTTTATGAATCGAGAATCAGATGTATTGCTGTGTACGAATATTATTGAGAGCGGATTGAATGTGCCAAATGCTAATACTATTATTATTAATAATGCACATTGGTTTGGATTAAGTGATTTACATCAGTTGAGAGGAAGAGTAGGGAGGGGAAATAAAAAAGCCTTTTGTTATTTATTATCGCCACCTTTTGTGAATTTGAATCAAGAATCGAGACAACGATTACGAACGATAGAGGAGTTTTCGGATTTAGGAAGTGGGTTTAATATTAGTATGCGCGATTTAGATATACGAGGAGCGGGGAATATTTTAGGAGGAGAGCAGAGTGGATTTATAGCAGAGATAGGTTATGATATGTATCATAAAATATTAGATGAGGCGATTAGAGAATTGAAGCATCAGAAGTATAAAGATTTATATAAAGAAGAGATTGAAAAAGAAGAAATACAATATGTAAAAGACAGCCAGATAGATACAGATTTAGAAATGCTGATACCAGATAATTATATCAATAATATCAGTGAGCGGATGAGTATTTATACCGAATTAAATTCGATTGATAATGAAACACAGTTAGCGCAGTTTTCAGAGAAGTTGATCGATCGATTTGGGAAAATACCACATCAAGTATTAGAGTTGTTTAACGCGATAAGAATAAAGTGGTTGGCCAAGAAATTAGGTATGGAGCGAATTGTATTTAAGAAGAAGCAGATGAAATGTTATTTTACTGAGAATGAGCATGCAGCCTTTTTTCAGAGTGATGTATTTGGTCAGGTGATGCATTATATACAAGAGAATCCACAAGGGGCAAGTTTAAAACAGTCGGGTACCAATTTAATTTTAATATTAGAGGGGATAAGTAGTATGCGACACGCCTATTCGAAGTTAGAGGATATATTGAGTAAACAAGAGGTTTAAGATTGAAATTGAAAATTTAGTTATAGTTTTGTAGAAGCATGGAAATTCAAGAGATAATTATAGGGCCGATTTATTTTGTTTTAATACTTTTATTTGCCTATGCAATAAGAGGTATAGCAGGCGATGCTAACATGCAAAAACATTTCTTGAGAGGATTGTTTTTAAAGCTGGTGGGTTCAATATTCGTTTATGTAGTTTATTTTTTTTTATATAAAGGCGGAGATAGTAAGACCTATTATAATAATGCATTAATGTTGAATAATGCACTATATGATGACATTTCTATTGGGTTACAATTGTATTATAAAGATCCAAAGATTTATAATTTTGATACTTATTTATGGTTTAGGTCATTAAATGCAAACGATTCGAGTACTTATCTTTTAGTTAAAGTGTGTTCGGTGTTTAGTATATTTTGTTTTTATAGTTATTTAGGAATAGCCTATTTATTATCTGTATTATCATATGCTGGTATTTGGAAAATGTTTAAAATGTTTACTCACTTGTATCCAAAATTTACAAACCAATTAGCAATTGCATTTTTATATATCCCTTCTGTATTTTTTTGGGGATCGGGGTTGTTGAAAGATACAGTTACTATTGGATTTCTAGGTTTTTTAGTATCGAGTATTTATTATTTAACAATAGTCAGGAAAAATATATTTTATAATCTATTTATGATCTTTATTAGTAT
>CANHVE010000201.1 GCA_947464015.1 Saprospirales bacterium
TATCATTATACTCAAAACCCATCTCTTCTAAAGCAATCGTATCAATTGGTGCTGTTCTTAACAACTGATGCATATAGTTTTCTGTAGGATAGGATTTTAGATAGAAATCATTTAATTTGCTTTTCCATTTTTTGCTATAGGGTGTAAATACCGTATAACAAGTAGTATCATCTTTGACTATTTCTGTTTTTTCAAAAATGACTGCATCTTTATAGGTATTGAATTGTATGAGGTTTTGATGAAAAAACTCTAATAACCATTCATCTCTTTCCGTGCCATAAGGTTCATAATCATGATTAGCATATACTTTATCTATTGGGTATTCCTTCAGTAATGAAACCCATATATCTTTTGGAGTACCATATTTCACTAGTAATGTAGCATTATAGGCTTGCAATTCTTTATGTAAACGAAGTATTTGTTGGTATATAAAAGTGACTCTTCTGTCAGATTTATCTTCTAATTTATCGAGAATGTTTCTATCAAAAATAAACAGGCATTGTACTTTCATTCCTGATTTTAAAGCTTGGTATAAAGCTGCATTATCTTCAAGTCGTAAATCGCGTCTAAACCAATGAATAACTATTTTTTCACTCATATGTTGTTCAACAATACAAAGCAATCTTTGTTTATTTGATCATAAAAGAAGTAATCAACAAGTCGGCATAAGGCTTATATCTGTCGTATGTATACTGCTCTGTAGCAAAATATAAGTAATACTGTTTCGTATCTTTTTTGATTACACAAATTCGATATTTCATTGCAAAGCCATTAATGATACCTGTCGATATGATTTCATAAGCAGGCGTTCCATTAATCATTACTCTATTGCTCGATAAGACTTTGGTATCTTTTCTATTAGGTTTTACCATAGTTAATTGAGTAATCATTTTATCTTTCATCTGTTCGAGATTCAAGACTTCTTTTTTGTTCTTATTTAGTATATCATTTTTATCGGGAGTTTCATCAAACACTACATAATAAAAATTCTCTTTCATCGAATCGCTAGTCCCTTCTTGTGGAGCAGTAATCTTGAAGGGTACGTATTTATTGAGTTCTTTGCGCCAGGTTTTAGGATACTTCAAGCTTATTTCATACACTCTATCATAATAACTGATATAATCTAATGTATTCGGGTCTTGTAATGGCTTAGTCACTACATTTGAATCTTGCTTATTAATAGGCTTTTGCTTAGAACTATCTACAGTAGTTGTAGGCGTATTGCTAATGGTCGTATCTGATTCTGTTTGAGGTGTATTCTTTTTAGTTTGACAAGATTGCCAAAAAAGGGTAAATACGATACATCCGAAAAAAAAATTCTTCATACTACAAATTTATAATCTATTAGTTTTAAATATGTAGTATTTTTGAACAATATATATCCTATGTACCATTTACCGCAAATAGCATTTCCTATCAATGATCCGGTATTGTTGTTTTCAGTGCTATTGTTCATTATTCTGCTTTCTCCGGTACTACTTAAAAAACTTCGTATTCCTAGTTTAATAGGATTAATCATTGCAGGTACTATTATTGGTCCACATGGCTTAAATATACTATCTCTCGATGCACGTGTGGAGCTATTTGGTAAAATAGGATTACTCTATATTATGTTCTTAGCGGGTTTAGAATTAGACCTAAAAAATGCGATAAAAAACAAAAACAAATCGATTGTTTTTGGTATACTAACCTTCTGCATCCCAATAATGGTAGGCTTTCCTATATGTTACTATGTTTTACATTTAAGTTTAATCAGCTCTTTAGCGGTAGCCTCTATGTTTAGTACGCATACGTTAGTGGCCTATCCTATTGTAAGTAGAATGGGTATCACCAAAAATGAAGCAGTAACTATTGCTGTTGGTGGCACCATCATTACAGATACAGCTGTATTGTTACTATTGGCCTTTATTACCAGTGCTTATAAAGGCGAATTGAATTATCAATTTTGGATACAAATGATTGTATCATGTTTATTATTTGGGGTTTTCATATTTGTATTAGTGCCTTTTGTTGCTAAGAAATTTTTACGTTTTATTGAAGGTGAAAAAGCTTCTCAATTTATCTTCATTTTGGCGATTGTATTTTTAGCTTCTTTCTTATCTCAGTTGTCGGGTATAGAAGCCATTGTAGGAGCCTTTTTTGCAGGTTTAGCCCTTAATAAATTAATACCACACAAATCAGATTTGATGAATCGAGTAGAGTTTGTGGGCAATGCTTTATTTATCCCTTTCTTTTTGATTAGTGTAGGGATGTTAGTGAATCTAAATGATTTGTTTCATAGTAAGCAGGCTATTTTTATTGCTGTTACACTTACAACTGTAGCCATATTCGTTAAATGGTTAGCTTCATTTATTACTCAAAAAATATATGGTTTATCCGTTGCTCAACGACGAATTATTTGGGGATTAAGTAATGCACATGCAGCTGCCATTATGGCTGTAGCTGTTACCTGTTATAATTTAAAAATTGTAGATGAAAACATATTAAATGGTACCATCTTATTGATTTTAGTCACTTGTTTAATCGCCTCATTTATTACAGAAAATGCATCCCGACAAATCGCTTTAGAAAATGTATCAGTATCCAAAAACACTATAGATGAGAAGATACTTGTAACAAGTGCTGAAGAAGAAACTTATTTATGGATACTTGAATTAGCTTTATTAATGAAGGATTCAAACAACTCGAATCCAATCTATCCACTATCTATTATTGAAGATAATGATGATACAAAAATACAGATTCAATCGTATAAAAAATTCATCGAATCTCTTTTACTTAAAATCAATTATCCTCTCGATAATGCATCTATCATTGCACGTATTGATTTTAATAAAATCAGTGCGATTAGTCGTACCGTTAAAGAAGATAATATTACTGATATTATTATTGGTTGGGATAATAAACAAAAGACAAGCGACTTATTATTTGGCTCATTTTTAGAAAATTTGAATGAGAGTGTGTGGCAAAATATTTTCGCTTCTCAAATTGTAACAAGTCCTAAGCAAATTAAACAGATTTTTGTGGTATTGCCCGAAAATGCTGAATTTGAGGTTGGTTTTTCACATTTGTTTGAAAAGATATTTAACCTAATCAATTTAAATGAAGCGCATTATGAGCTGATTGCTTATGAAAGTACCTTACAGTATATCGAAAAACAAAAATGGATAAAAAAAGAATGGGCGAATAAAGGCAAAACAAAAATATTTATAAGCTGGGCTGATTTAACCCATATAGCTTATCAAAATAAATTGGAAGATTTATTGATCATGGTAAGTGCTCGAAAAGGGACTATTTCATATCATTTAGAGTTGGATAAACTGCCAGAAAAAATTGCAAAACTATTCCCTGTAAACAATTTTATTATTGCTTATCCAGAGCAACGCAAATCCAATATTTCAGAAAGTTTAATACAAGATAACGTAGTAGATACAACCCATATCAATCAAAACTTGAAACGAATTGATGTTTTACGTAAACGAATTCGAAATTTCTTTAAACAGGATTAAGATCAAATCCTGAAGTGATATGTCCTCCCCCAATCACATCTTCTCCTTCATAAAAAACAGCACTTTGACCAGGTGCAATAGCGCTTACATATTGATCAAAAATTACTTTCATACGATCTCCAACGGGTGTTAAAATAGAAGATTCACCCTCATGCTTATATCTAATTTTGGTTATAGCTGGTGTTTGAGGAGCAACTGTTTCATATTTCATCATATTTAAGTTGGCTACCCATAATCCATTTTTACTTAATTCTTTTTCCACTCCCAACGTAACGGTATTGGTATCTGGATTAATATCCGTCACATACATGGGTTCTCCAAATGCTAAGCCTAATCCTTTTCGTTGTCCGATGGTATAGAAAGGATAGCCTTGATGCGTACCTAATACTTTGCCTTCTCTATTGACGAACTTCCCGCCTTTTACATCTTGTTCTAAGTTGGGTACTCTTCGTTTTAAGAAACCTCTATAATCATTATCTGGGACAAAGCATATTTCGTAACTTTCTTGTTTATTGGCTAATTCTACAAGTCCCATATCACGAGCCATTTGTTTGATAGCTGGTTTATGAAATCCTCCTACTGGAAACATGGTACGACTTAAACAAGCTTGACTCACTCCCCAAAGTACATAACTTTGATCTTTGTTGTGATCCAAACCTTTACTTACATAATAACGATTATTCAATTGATTTACTTTGGCGTAATGGCCTGTAGCAATATAGTTGCAATCCATCGCATCCGCTCTACGCAGAAGCGATTCCCATTTGATATGGGTATTGCATAAAACGCAGGGATTAGGAGTTCTACCTGCTAAATATTCATCTACAAAATTATTGATTACATAGTCGCCAAATTCTTCTCGAATATCGACGATAAAATGATGAAAACCTCTATTTACAGCTATTTCACGAGCATCATTAATGGAATCTAGACTACAACAACCGGTTTCTTTTTTAGAGCCGCCACTATTGGCATAATCCCAGGTTTTCATAGTAATTCCAATGACTTCATAACCTTGTTCATGAAGCATAATAGCAGTGACGGTACTATCTATACCACCACTCATTGCCACCAAAACTTTGCCGTGCTTGCTCAATTAATACGATTTAAATGTTTAATGATTTCCTATATAATGGAAATAAGATAAAAAAAGTTCTATTGA
>CANHVE010000202.1 GCA_947464015.1 Saprospirales bacterium
GGAATATCATTTTCACCTAACCAATTAATAAATTCTAAATCTATTTTTTGTGGTGGGATACGAGCATCAATCAAAACAAATACATATTGTAATAATTCTCTTCCTTTGATATAGGTTTTAATCATTAAATCGAATTTGGTTCTGTCTGCTTTAGAAACTTTGGCAAAACCATAACCAGGTAAATCAACTAAATACCAGGCTTCATTGATATTAAAGAAATTGATTAATTGCGTTTTCCCAGGTGTGGTAGATACTTTGGCCAGTCCATGATGATTGGTCACATAATTAATTAAAGACGATTTTCCTACATTAGATCGACCAATAAATGCATATTCTCTTTCTTTATAAATGGGACATTTACTTAGAGAAGGAGAACTAATAGTGAACTTTGCAGTTTTAATTATCATGATGTAAAGCTAAGAATTCATTTCGAATTTTTCTAGTTATATGCATTTTCAATGGATATACTTCATTTAATATAGTCTTCTTTATTTTCTCTTTCGAAAAAAGGAGTATCTTCATCATCTATCAATTCGTCAATTGGTTCTTCTATTTTTGGTAAATCCACATTTTTGAAAAAGAGAGCACATAAAAAGCCTGCAATAGCTCCACTTAAATGACCTTCCCATGAAACACCACGCTGCACGGGCATCATACCAATGAGCATACTACCGCCATAAAGTAATCCTACAAAAAATGAGATTGCTACACTTTGTCGATCTTTCCGAAAGAAGCCACTAAAAAATAAAAAGGATGCTATTCCAAATATGACGGCACTCGCTCCAATATGATAGGAGAAAGGAGCCCCAATGAGCCATACCATGATGCCTGAAAACACTTGAATGATTATGATAGTCCAAAATGCAACACGTGGGTAGATATTAAATAATACAGTACCTAAAATTAATGCAGGAATCGTATTCGATAAAATATGTTGTAAATTGCCATGAATATAAGGCATAAATAATATGCCTCTTAGTCCGATTAAATCACGGGGATGCACCCCATATTGTGCCAAGTTGAGTGAAAATAAAAAATCAGCCAACCACAACAGCCATATAAAGGATACAAATAGCGCGGCAAGAAAAAAGCTCGTATATAATAACTTTTTTTCTTTCTTTAATTGATTTACATGATGTTCGTCTATATGCTCCATTTCTATTTGATTTGCAATATATGCAATTATCTATCAATAGGTAGTCAACAATAATGCCACCCCCAAATGGTGACAAAAGTTCATGTAATATGACTTGTTGTATATAAAAAATATTTTTAGCGACTTAATTAAAATAAGTATGTAGAGAGTCACTTATTAAATCATCTGATATTCCAATCCACACTTAGCAACTTGATTCCAAAAATCGGGGAATGATTTTTTTACCACTTCTGCATGATCAAATACAACTGCTTTACTAATGAATGCTAAAGGTGCGAATGCCATTGCCATGCGATGATCACCATAGGTAGTGATTTCAAATACTTGATTAAAATCTATTTCTTTAGGTTCAATCATCCAAGCATCTTCATTAGGATAAAATGCACAATTTAGTTTAGCTAATTCACTTTGTAGTGCAAGTAATCTATTCGATTCTTTATATGCTAAATGATTGATGTTTTTGAATCGTGCTTTGATTTTTTTTAAGGCACATAATACGGCGAAAGTCATTACTAAATCGGGACAATCTTTAAAGTCATATTCGAAATGAGATAAATTAATAGCTTCTTGTCGAACCGCTATATTATCGCCCAGTAAATGCGTTTCGGCCCCTAATTGTGTTGCAATATAACTACAAACCACATCTCCTTGTAGCGAGTAAACAGTTAAATTATTTAATTGAATTCTACTATGTGGAATCATGGCAGCTATGCTAAAAAAATAAGAAGCACTGCTCCAATCGCTTTCTATGCTTATGTTTTGGGCTTTGTATTGCTGTGGTGCAATGGTGATCGATTGTTCCTCATGCTCTACTTCAATGCCAAAATATCTCATTAATTCAATAGTCATAAAAATATAATCTATTGAAACGGCATTCTTCAATTGAATCCTTAAGCCATTTTTTAAAGAGGGTGCAATTAATAACAAAGCAGAAACAAACTGACTACTCATACTTGCATCAATTTGAATCGTGCCACCGACGATTTCAGTGTTCTTAAAAGATAAAGGAAGATAGCCTTCTTTATCGAGATAGCTGATATTTGCGCCTATGCTATTTAATGCATCTACCAGTGGTTTGATGGGACGTTGTTGCATACGTGCAGTGCCTGTAAGTGTATATGTACCTGCTTGGGTGGCTAAGTATGCACACATAAAACGACAAGCCGTTCCGGCATCTTGAATATCTATAGTGGAGCTATTTCCTTTTAATGCTTCTACTAATACTTGCGTGTCAGCAGCAGTAGATAAGTTTTTTATTCTAAATGATTCCTTGCATAATTGCTGAATCAATAAAACTCTATTCGCAATACTTTTAGAACTAGGTAATTGAATGATACACTCACGTACGTCTTTGTTTTTATATAGTTTTATTTTAGTCATGTAGATAATTTAAGGCTTCTATAATTTCATTTTGACTGCAAGGAATATCGTATAGTATTTGGTTTTCGGCATCTAGTAAAACAAATAAAAACTGATCACCCTTATTTTTTTTATCCTGTTGTATATACTTCATCACTTGGGTTATATCTATTTTTATTTTGGCAGTACTAAGATGTTTTTCGGTGAAATTTTCTAGTGCAGAAATGAAAGCTGATGTATAATTAAATTTTTTAGAAGAAAGAAATAACGCTGCTATCATACCATATAAAATTGCTTCGCCATGAAGTAAAGCATTCTCTTTTTCTAGGTAATAGGATTCAATGGCATGACCAATAGTATGTCCAAAATTCAATGTTTTACGAAGGCCTTTTTCGGTTGGATCTTGAGCAACAATGCTAGACTTAATATGGAGTGATTGTTGAATGAGTAATGGCCAATCGATTGTGTTTTCAAATGAATAATCTAGTAGTTGATGGAAATAGGCTTTATCTGCAATCAATCCATGTTTTAGCATTTCGGCAAAGCCAGATATTATTTGTCGTTTATCAAGTGTCTGTAAAAAAATAGGATCGATAATCGTTAATTCAGCTTCATAAAAAGTACCTAAAGTATTTTTAATATCTTGAAAATCGATTCCTGTTTTAGCACCAATACTTGCATCCACCATGGCTAATAAACTAGTAGGAATTTGTATGCATTTAATTCCTCTTTTATATACTGAAGCTGCAAAGCCTCCCATATCAGTGATTACGCCGCCACCGACATTGATTAATAAACTATTTCTAGTGAAATGATTGGCTACTAAAGCTTCCCAAATTTGCATACAAGTCTCCCAATTTTTATGAGTTTCACCACTCGCTATTTCAATGATTTGGAAATGAGGAATCCATTTAGTTAGTAATGGAAGGCAATGTGTACGAGTGTTTTCATCACATAATACCATTATTCTATCATAGGTAGTTGATTCGAAATAAGTTGCTAAATCAGAAATAGAATAACGAATAGTTGTAGGCATGTTTACTTTTTTATGATTTAATGGATCTCTTCTAAACTCCAAGCATCAGTTTTAGATTGCAATAAAGGCTTTACTTTTGACCATACAACAGCAAAAAAATCACTCTGTCTATAAGCATTTAAATCGTCTTCAGAATCCCATGAACTAATAGTAAATACTAGATTTGCTTGATGTATATCACGAACTAATTTTACGCTTCTATTCCCTTTTGATTGTGCTATAAACGCTTTCGATTCATTATAAATAGTAATAAACGCATCTACTTTATCATCGTGTAAGTGTAGTTTAACTATACGTGTTATCATCGCTTTTATTTAAAAAATATTTGAATCGTGCTATTCCCTTTTAAATTGAGTAGACTGGATGCATTCCCTTTATTGATAGCTATTTCAAGCAAACCTACACTATTGAACAAACATAGTTTTTCTCCTTCAGGTACATTCGAATACGAATCGCTCAATTGTAAAATATACTTCCCAAATTGAATTTCATAACTACGTTCTTTACGTATCGCATCAAATTCGTTTCGTGTAATATTGGTGATTGCATTATCAAAATGATCGATATAGATAACCGAACCTTTGATCATATCTGGATAAATGATAGGTCGTTGACTTGTATAAGTTTTCATACTTGAAGCGGATTTGCCTTCAATCGCTTCATGTTTAGCAATTTTCGAACAGATATAGGTAAATATTTCTTTATAGGAGATATATAATGGAAAACCTAATAAGTCGATTTCTACAATATTCTTAGGTAGTGATTCAAAAATTAAAGAGATTATACCATTATCAGGAATGATAAAATGCATATTGTCATGATGGCAGTAGAATAATTTAATTTGATTGCTACTAGCCATATCTACCGCAATAATATGTATGGTTTGATCGGGAAAATGTGTATAAGCATTTTTAAATATAAAGGCGGCGTCCATTACGTTTTGCGCCATTACTTCATGCGAAATATCAATGATATTGGCATCAGGTATACTACTAAGTATTTTCCCTTTCAGGGAAGATAGTGTATGATCGCGCCATCCAAAATCAGATAAGAGTGTAATAATAGGCATAGAGTAAAATAAAAATACTTAATTTCGCTCAAAATTAGTGAGA
>CANHVE010000203.1 GCA_947464015.1 Saprospirales bacterium
GTAATTGGTACTTTACCATTATTTCTAAATTGAATAACGGGAAGCATATTATTAGTACAAGCTGTATCAGATGGCGATAATAAACCTATGTATTCTGCGTCTAAATTTAAATTACAATTGCTAGAGGCCGCTAATAATTGTCCTCTTTGTGATAATAAAGAAGCGCGTGCACGAGTAACTTGACCATTCGTAAACATAAATTTTGCAGAGTCATCAACATAATCCATATAATTCATAAATAGATTTTGTGCCGAACAACTCACTTGTGGATGAGTAGGTCTACCATAAAATTCGATTCGTTGATTCGGGGTATCTCCTACCGAATCACTCCCCACACATTCATTTGGCTCTCCTCCATCATCTCCCCAAATATGATATAATCCCATCCAGTGACCCACTTCATGCGTTGCTACTCTACCAAGTTCATTACCAATATTTCGTGGACCAACCGTACCAACACAATCATAACGTAATACTACCCCATCGGTAGTGGGATTCATCCCTGGAAACTGCGCATAGCCCAATACACCATTTAAATCACCTGTAAATCGAGCTGTCCATATATTAAAATATTGATTGGGATTCCAAATAGTAGATGGCTTACCCGTAGTTTCCATTGCCGTTCTATCCCAAGCTGTCACGCCTAAATCATGACGAACAATACCACTGAATATATTTCCCGATTCATCAAAACGAGCTAAGCAAAAGCTTACCTGCATATTGCCTAATAAAGGTTTGAAAACGCTAGGTAAATTGATGGTATCTGCATTCCAATTATTGAAATCTCTATTTAAAGCATCGAGTTGTGAAAGGACTTGTTCGTCGGTAATATTTTCTCCAGTACCATAAGCATCCCCATTATGAATCACATGAAACACTACCGGTATATTTAATACAGCCGCTCTACTACCTGCAGCCATTTGATCTTGTATTTGTTGTTCTACTTCTTGTAAGTGTAGATATAAAGAAGGATTTAAACGTAATTGATCTTTTAAATTTTCTGTTGCGGCACAATAATGAGATTGAGCAAAACTATTCAGAGAAAGAATCGAGAATAAAGCGAGTAGAATTTTTTTCATTTATTAATCTTATCTAACAAAATTAATAGTTTTTGAGGAGAAAATTAATGATTAAACTATAATTATTTAGAAAGAATAGCTTACTAGTAAATGAATATTGAATTTAAATTTATATAGTAATTTATATTACAAAGAATGATTTATTTTAATTGATCATTCAATTGAAGCTTATGATGTTTTTAAATCATCCTCACCACTCTTTCCAAACCTGCTATTAAAATATCGACTTCTTCTTGGCTATTATAAAAAGAAAAAGAAGCTCTACAAGTTCCGCCTTCTAATGAAAGGCTATCCATCAGTGGCATACAGCAATGATGTCCGGTGCGAATAGCAATACCCATCTGATCTAATAATACACCAACATCATAAGTATGTATTCCATTAATCACAAAAGAAATAACAGAGGCTTTATTTGCTGCCGTTCCTATAATTCGCAGTCCATTGATTTGTTTGATTTTTTCTGTTGCGTAAGCTAATAGTGTTTTTTCTTGCTCTTGAATAAAATCAAATCCTATCGATTGTACATATTGTATAGCTGCGCCTAATCCTATCACTCCTGCAATATTAGGTGTGCCTGCTTCAAATTTATAAGGCAATGTATTAAAGGTCGTCTCTTCATAAGTCACCGTTTTAATCATCTCTCCACCAAAATGAAAAGGAAGCATTTCGTTTAAGATTTCTTCTTTCGCATATAATACGCCTATACCCGTTGGACCAAATAATTTATGTCCCGAAAAAACAAAAAAATCAGCATCTAATGCTTGCACATCTATAGGAGCATGTGCCACCGCTTGTGCTCCATCTATCAATACTTTAGCACCAAATAAATGGGCTTTCTCTATGATGTCTTTTACTGGATTAATCGTTCCTAGTGAATTAGAGGTGTGCACACAAGCCACTAATTTTGTTTTTGTAGAGAGTTGTTTGTAATAAATATCCATCATCAACTCGCCATGTTCATTGATAGGTATGATAAGCAACTTAGCTTTTTTCTGTTTGCATAATTGTTGCCAAGGCACTAAATTGCTATGATGTTCTAATGCCGAAATAATAATTTCATCACCTTCTTGAATATTGTGCATCGCCCAACTATACATCACTAAATTGATTCCTTCGGTTGTGCCTCTAGTAAAATTAATTTCATGTCGGTGAGCTGCATGAATGAATTGTTGAATAGTATCTCTTGCTGTTTCATATAATTCAGTAGCTCTACTTGCTAAGGTATGAGCGCTTCTATGAATATTGCTATTGGTATGTGTATAGTAATTACTAATCGCATCAATCACCATTTGTGGCTTTTGCGTAGTAGCTGCATTATCTAAGTATACGAGAGGTTTATTATGTACTACTTCGTTCAGTATCGGAAAATCGTTTCGTATCTTTTCTAGTTTCAAGTTTAAAGTTTTTAGTTTAAAGCCTGCCTGCCGTTAGGTAGGTTTAAAGTTCTTAGTTTAAAATAACTGTAATGCTACTAATTTTAATATAGATAATTTTAATGTTATTGAGTTATTAATGCTCGTTCAATGGCTTGCTCCACGTATTGTTGAACCGCTTCATTCTCTAATTGATTGAGCACTTCATTTGCAAAGGCAACGGTTAACATCATCTTCGCTGTTTCTTTTCGTATCCCTCTGGCTGTGCAATAAAATAAAGCTGCTTCATCTAAATTACCAATGGTTGCGCCATGACTGCATTTTACATCATCTGCAAAAATTTCTAATTGTGGTTTGGTATAGATATAAGCATTAGACGACAATAATAAATTTTTATTCGATTGATATGCATCTGTCTTTTGTGCATCTTTATGTACATGTATTTTTCCATTAAACACTCCTGTGCCTTCATCTTGCATTATACCTCTGTATAATTGAAAACTACTGCAATGCGGATGTTTATGTTCAATCTTTAAATGATTATCGATGATATTTTTTTTGCTGGCTAAGTAAATCCCTTTCGTATCACAAGTCAAACCTGCTGCATTCATCAATATATGCAAGTTGTTTCTTAATAATGCAGCACTATCACTATACGTGAAAAAATTACAACGCGCATCTCGCTTTTGTTCTACTTCCCAAGTATTGATATGATGTATATGATGCAATTCATTTTGCACTAAATAAATAGTGGCTTGTGCATTTTCCTCGACAATCAATTCATTAAAAGTATTGCTCAAACTTGATTGCGTATGATTAATCGCATGCTTTACAATAAAAGAGGCAATAGCACCAGTTTCAATTACCAATAAGTTGCGTATCTGTTGTACATAATGTTGAGCCGCTTCTGTTTCATGATATTCAATCACTATCGCTCCTTCAATTTGTGCATTTTTTTTCACTGTAATAAATACTCCTTCTTTAAAGAAGCACGTATTAAATGCCGTATAGGGCTCTGTACTATTATTCGCTAAGGTATTGAAGTAATTTAAAAAACGAGGATGTGAAGAGGCTTCAGTAATCGACATCACTTCTATTAAATCACTAGTAGTTGAATGTGCTTTAGAATAAACTCCATTGATAAAAACTATTTTTACTTTTGCTTCAAAAGCACTAGGCAATAATGTTTCATCTCCTGTAATCTTATAAGTAGTAGAATAATCTAATTCGCTTTTCGCAAATAATAATGTAGGGGTATACTTCCATTCTTCATTTTTTGAAGTAGGAAATTTCATCTCCACAAAAGATTCTAATGCTGCTTTTTTGATTTCACTCAAGGCCGCTGCCGTACCATTCAGTTGTTCTAAATGATGATTAAATACCGATTTTATACTCACTGTATCTGTCATGTCTTATACTAATTCTTTTACCCAATCATATCCTTTCTCTTCCAGTTCTAAAGCCAATTCTTTAGTTCCTGTTTTTACAATTCGTCCATCATACATTACATGCACAAAATCTGGAACGATATAATCTAATAATCTTTGGTAATGTGTAATAATGATAAAGGCATTGTCTTTACTTTTTAGTTTATTTACGCCATTCGATACAATACGCATGGCATCAATATCCAATCCACTATCTGTTTCATCAAGTATACAAAGCTTTGGTTCTAACATCGCCATTTGAAAAACTTCGTTTCTTTTTTTCTCACCACCGCTGAATCCTTCATTTAACGAGCGACTCATAAAAGCTTTATCGATTTCAACCAAGGCCATTTTTTCTTTCATACGTGCTAAAAACTCTTTTGCTTCCATGGGTGCTAAACCTTGTGCTTTACGTTTTTCATTGATAGCCGCTTTCATAAAATTAGTTGTAGATACGCCTGGAATTTCTATCGGATATTGAAAAGCTAAAAAGATACCAGCACGTGCACGCTCATCAGCTTCCATCTCCAGTATATCTTGTCCATCAAATTCAATACTTCCTGCAGTAACTTCATAATTTTTTTTACCTGAAATCACCGAAGCTAAAGTACTTTTACCCGTTCCATTCGGACCCATGATAGCATGTACTTCGCCGGCTTTCACCTCTATATTAAAGCCCTTCAAAATTTCTTTGTCGCCTATACTGGCATGTAAATTATTAATCTTTATCATATTTTAATTAGCAAATTA
>CANHVE010000204.1 GCA_947464015.1 Saprospirales bacterium
ATGCTAAATCTTTTCTATTACCTTCTATTGGATTCGCATTATTTGCAGCAGGATTTTATTGGATGGCAAATAGCCTAGAGCGTGATAATGGTCCTAGACGAGTAAATGCAATAGCTTATGCTTTATATGAAGCTTTAGGAAAAGTGAATGGTACAATATTGTTAGTGTCGTTCTGTTTATTATTACTAGTCATTTATATTTATAAAATGATGATGCTACAACGAAAAATAAATAATAAAGTTAGTTAGCCTGTATATCAATCTGCACGCCATTCTTAGCATGTAAGGTGATGAGCGGATCGAGTGTCGCTTCAAAATTTGCTGATATATCGAAGTTGTATTTTTGTACAAATAAAAATAATACTACAATCATTTCCATCATCGCAAAATGATTTCCTATGCACATGCGCGCCCCTGCTCCAAAAGGTAAGTACACAAATCGATTGATTTGATTTCGTACCGATGGGTGAAATCTCTCTGGATTAAAAACTTCTGGATTTTCCCAATAGTCTTTGTGATGATGCATATAATAAATAGGAATTAAAATATTGGTATTTGCTTCTACCTGATACTTCCCAAAGTTTTCTGATTCATAATTCCTTCTGCCCATACTCCAAGCAGGTGGATACATACGTAAGGTTTCATCGACACACATTTTAAAATAGGTCAACGAAAAAACCTTATCAAAAGTAAAAGGTCCTTCAAAAGAATTGATTTCTTGTTTGAGTTTTTCTACTACGTGTTTGTTTTTGCCCAATGCGTAAGTAGCCCAAGTAAGCGCACAGGCAGTGGTTTCGTGCCCCGCCACAAAGATGGTCATAATCTCATCTCGTATTTGTTTGTCGCTCATCCCTTCGCCGCTTTCTTCATCTTTAGCATCTAAAAGCATTTGTAGTAAATCATCTTTTTTTATGCCAGTCGCTCTGCGCTCCTGCATGATTTTATAGATATAGGTATCGAGTTCTTGCACCAATACTAAATCTTTATTATTGCCAAAGAGTAGGGTAGTGATAGGTTTGTTTAATCGCTCAATAGCCAATTTATTTAACTGCATAATGATTTCAGAAATGCGTTTGGCGTCTTGTTCCATTTGCGAACCGAACATACATTTAGAGATGATATCGAGTGCTAATTCATTGAAGAATGGTGCTACATCAAAATTTTTTTTCGATTGATTTAAATTCCAGTTTTCAAAAGAAGTGAGCGTGCTATCAACAATTACTTGAATAAATTCATCTAACTTTTTTTTGTGAAATGCAGGTTGAATCAATTTTCGATTTTGTTTCCATTCATCGCCTAAACTAGTTAATAAACCATTGCCTAATAATCTGCTTAAAATATCATAAGCCAAACTTTTTCTGTAGTTGCTACTATTGTCTTGTACTATTTGTTTGATATAGTCGGGATGACAAACTACCGCGACTTTGTTTATAGGCGAGCTCAAGGATAAAATAGGTCCACATTCATCACAGAAAGCTGTTAGATTTTCAATCGTATTGCTTCTTAAATAATAGATATTACCAAAGAGCCAATGCTTTTTTTTAGGTTGTGGAGCTCGTAATGCTTTCATGTTTTAATTGATGTGGAGTGAAATATAAAATTCGTACAACATAAGTAATTTGAAAAGTAATAACCACTATTTGTGTGAGTCCAGTGGCAATACATGCACCGTAAGCCAAGTATTTTGGAATTAAGAAAAAGTTAAGACCAACATTGAGTAATAAAGCAGCAAATGAAATAATATTCAGATATAAAATATTTTTATTGGCGGTAAGAAAAGTACCAAATACATAAGATAATGCAATAGGAATAGAGGAGAAGAGTAAAGTCCAATAAACAGGATACCATTCAGTAGTGGCGTGTGTGTAGAGCTTGGACATAATCCAATCGGAATAAAAAAATGAAATGATGAATACGCTGAAGGAAACTACTAAAAGGATAGAAGATGCAAGCCAGACTAATTTTTTTAGATGAGCCAATTCGTAGTTTTTAATACTCTTCGAAAATAATGGAAGCAATAAACTAGCTGCTAAAAAAGAAATCATATTTAAGGCATCTAATAGTCGATAAGAAGCGGCATAGATACCTGCTTGTTCTTTGCCATTAGGCAACATTTGTTCTATCATCACTGCGTCGATACGATAATAGATAGTCATCAGAATGCCCAATATAGCGAAGGGATACGACTCTTTTACTATTTGTTGAATGAGTGTAAAATTAAAGGGATGATAAGTCGCTTTTCCTAATCGTTGCACTACGATATAAGAAATAATCAAGGTGATAAATAATGCGAGTGTTTGAGCATAGATAAAATGCATCAATGTAAATGCTTTAAAAACGATTAGTAATAAACAAAATAGTATCGCTAAAAAACGATCGCAAACCGAGAGGAAGCTATCTGTTTTAAAATAATGTAAAGCAGATACGTTGGATCTAAAAAATAAAATTAGATTGAGTAAAATCATATTGATCATCAATACTAAAAGCATATGATATTGATTGTGGTCGAAACTCGTGAATGTGCTGATAGCAAAGGTGACTCCGAGATAGACGAAGGATAAAAGTAGTTTGAGAAAAAAGAGATTGCTTAAGTTTTGTTTTAAATAATTGGGGTTGCGTGATACTTCAATATTATTAAAATTATTGATGCCACCATCTAAAATAATATAGAGTAAAAAAGAAAAATTAAATACGGCAAAATAAGCTCCATAGTCGCTTGTAGAAATCGAATTTTGTAAATGTCTATCAATACCAAATATCCAAAAAGGTTTTATCAGCAAATTGGTTAAGATCAGAAAAAAGAGATTCGATAAAAATTTTTGTTTCATTTAATTATTATAGATGTTAAAATTAACGTATTATTGCTATTAATTGGTAATCTCTAGTGGATACTATGTATAAATATAAAATTGCTGTTAATACCCGTTTTTTATTAAAAAATAAATTAGAAGGAATTGGTTGGTATACCTACGAAAATCTGAAACGTATTACCCAACAGCATAAAGACATACAATTTCATTTTTTATTTGATAGGCCTTACGATGAATCCTTTATATTTGGAGATAATATCGTTCCACATGTGATTTTTCCTCCAGCTCGTCATCCCTTTTTATGGTATATCTGGTTTGAGTTTATGGTTCCAGCAAAGCTGAAAGAAATACAACCCAATTTATTTGTGAGTACCGACGGCATGTGTTCTTTAAAGACGAATGTGCCAACACATCTTACGATTCATGATATTGCTTTTAAGCATTTTCCGCATTATGTAGATCGAATAACGAGTGCTTATTATAATTATTTTACCAAAAGATATGTGGCGAAAGCCATGCGAATAAGCACGGTTTCAACTTATTCAAAGAATGATTTAATACAATCGTATGGCACTGCTGCCGATAAAATAGATGTGGTTTATAATGGCTCTAAAAATGCCTATACGCCTTTTAGTAAAGAAGAGAAAATACACGTTCAACAGCAATATGCGCAGGGTAAAAATTATTTCCTTTATGTTGGTTCTATGCATCCACGAAAAAATATTGATAATCTTTTTATAGCCTTCGAAATTTTTAAAAAAGAAACACAATCAGATTTTAAGTTATTGATTGCGGGTCGTAAAGCTTGGCAGACTTCACAAATAGAGAAAGTATACAATTCGATGAGCTATAAAGAAGATGTAATCTTTTTAGGACATATATTGCCCGACGAATTAAAAGAAGTCTATGGAGGTGCTTATGCATTAACCTATGTCTCGCATTTTGAAGGCTTCGGTATTCCAATTTTAGAGGCGATGAATAGCGAAATTCCGAGTATTATATCGAATACTTCATCTATGCCTGAAGTGGGTGGTGATGCATCGCTAATTGTGTCGCCCACTAATATCCATGAGATAGCTCATGCGATGAAAGTATTGGTACAAGACCAAACGCTGTATCAAACATTGGTTGAAAATGGCAAAGTACAAAAGCTAAAATTCAATTGGGATAAAACAGCAGCTTTATATTGGGAAAGTATTAGCCGCTGTCTTTAATTCATTTCTCTTCATAGGTAAATTAATCTATCTACTATTCTATACACTATCCTTATTTTTTAAGGCTTCATGTCGATAAAATAGAATTCCTTGAAATGGATATTATCGTAACATTGCGATAGTTAATTTAAGGAATATGGGCGTTAGTAAAATTGAGAACTTTAGTACCAAACAAAATATGATTGCCACTTATAGCAAAGCATTATCGCATCCTGCGCGTGTTGCTATATTGGAAGAAATTATGAAAAAGAAAAAAGTGACTTGTGGTCATTTATGTCAGAATTTATCATTGGCACAATCTACGATATCGCAACATTTAACCGAGTTGAAAAATACGGGATTGATTATGGGTGATGTAATCGGCTCGAAAGTCGAATATAGTATCAATCAAAAACATTGGTCGAAACAAAAGAATATGGTGGAAGTATTCTTTAGTAGAGTAAGATAAATAGTTTAAGAAGTTGCTTGATGCACTTCTTGAAATGCACTTCCTAAAAATTCAATAATATC
>CANHVE010000205.1 GCA_947464015.1 Saprospirales bacterium
ATCTTCTACGGATTTAATCTATTATTTTTAAATACCTTGGTATACGAATATTTTAAAAAGAAATGGCTACTTACTACAAGCCATTGATACTGATACCAGCACTGAATTGATGCATATCAGGACCTTTACCATTTTTAAATAAATTCAACGCGTTATAGTAGAAATTTAAATTTACTGGACCATAACCAATACGAAGTGTTGGACCAAAACGGAATGCTTGAATTTGATTTTTATAACCTCTTTCTACATATTTTTGGTACGCTCCATCCACACTTAAATCTTTTCTTCTTTCTTTAGTGAATGCCTCAATACGTAAACCGAATTTCATACCGATAGCCACTTTAAAACGCATATCAAAAGCCAAAGGTTTGGTTCTGAAACGCAACTCTAATGGCACATCAATAAAGGTTTCTGAGAATTTAATATTTTTAAAATCACTCTTAATTTTCGTATCTGTATATGGAGTAAAATAGGCTCTACCTGATGAAGAATCTATATTCATTTTTGAATTGTGGTATAAGTTAACCGTACTAAAACCAATACCTGGAGCAAAACTCACAAAAGATTTTTTGATAGGCATATCATACATAAAGTAAATATCTAATCCTCTGGAAGACCATTTCGTTTTAAATCCGTTGGTTTGCTGATGGAATACGTTTTCTAAGTTGAAATTAACAACGATTCTATCTTGTTTTTTATTTAAATAATCTTTTGCTTTTTGAACGTTTGTCTTTTCGGTTTGAGCAAAACTCAATTGAACTGCAAATAAAAGGACTACAAATAATATTCTCTTCATAATATGTTTTATAAAATACGTGCAAAGGTACATGTTTTTAGGTGCTTTTATAACACTTAAATCAGTCTTATCATGTTTTAACAAAATTAAATAACTATTGTTTGCGCGCGCTAGTATCTGATTCGAGCACTCCATCGCGCAATCGAATAATACGTTTGGCTAAGTTGGCAATATCTTCTTCGTGTGTCACAATAATCACCGTATTTCCATTCTCATTGATCTTTTCGAAAATCGCCATAATCTCGTGCGAAGTTTTCGTATCTAAATTTCCGGTAGGTTCATCGGCTAAAATAATAGCAGGGTCATTGACCAATGCACGTGCAATAGCTACTCGTTGACGTTGCCCACCCGATAACTCATTTGGTTTATGGTGCATCCGATCTGTTAAGTTGACTGCCTCTAATACTTTTTTGGCTTTCTCTTCGCGTTCTTTTTTACCAACGCCAGCGTATACCAATGGTAGCGCCACATTTTCAAGTGCAGTAAGACGAGGCATCAAATTAAATGTTTGAAATACGAACCCAATTTCTTTATTACGAATAGTAGCTAAATCATTATCCTTCATCTTCGCTACTTTATTGCCATTCAAAATATACTCGCCACCAGTAGGTGTATCTAAGCAACCCAGAATATTCATCAAAGTAGATTTTCCACTACCCGAAGGTCCCATCAAGGCTACATATTCATTTTTATTTATAGTAATATTTAAGCCTTTCAATACTTCAATCGTCATTTTGCCTAAAAAATAATCTTTATGCAAATCGATTAATGAAATAACTGGTTCTTTTGCTTCTTGCATTATTTCAATACTTTAGGCACTTTGATATAATCAGAATCTTTTTGAGGAGCATTCAATAAAATCTCTTCTTTGCTCAATGTCGATTCTACCAAATCTTCACGAAGTATATTGTGCTCATCGGTCATATATTTCAAGGCTTCGATATTGCTCAAATCTAACTCATCAATCTTGCTGACCATAGTTAAAATTTTTTGAAGATTTTTTTTCATCTCCTCTTTAGCCGCATCCTTATATTCTAATTTACTTAGTTGAGCTAACTTCTCTATTAATTCGTTATTTATTTCCATAATATTATCGCTATACAAATATAATTGCTTTCTTTCATAAAGCATTTGATTTTGTAATTCTTAACTTTGCAAAAAGAAATTTATAAAAATCATGGAAACGGTATTAAGTGGCATGCGCCCAACAGGCAAACTTCATCTAGGTAATTATTTAGGTGCTGGTATCAATTATGTAAAAATGCAAGAGAAATATAATTGCTTTTATTTTATTGCCGATTATCATGCACTTACTACACATACCAAAGCCAGCGAACTCAATAGCAGTATCAGCAATGTATTAGCCGAATATTTAGCCATTGGTGTAGATCCTGAAAAAGCAACGATTTATATTCAAAGTCATGTACCTCAAATTCCTGAATTGTATTTAATCTTGAATATGTTTGCCTATAAAGGTGAATTAGAAAAATGTACTACTTTCAAAGAAAAAGCACGTAAAGAAGGCCAGACGCTCAATGCAGGCTTATTGACGTATCCCGTTTTGATGGCAGCTGATATTTTAATTCATAAAGCGAATAAAGTTCCTGTAGGCGAAGATCAAAAACCGCATATCGAAATGGCTCGTAATTTTGCACAACGTTTCAATCACTATTACGAAACAGAAGTATTCCCAATGCCAGATGCGACAAACGAAGGAGAGAATTTAATTCGAGTACCTTCTCTTCAAGGCACTGGCAAAATGAGTAAAAGCGATGCAGGGGATAGTGCTATTTATTTAATCGACGATAAAGATACCATCATCAAAAAAGTAAAACGTGCCAAAACAGATGCGGGTCCTACTTCTCCTAACCAAACGAAACCACAAGAAATAGAAAACTTATTTTACTTGATGAAGTTGGTATCAAGTGCCGAAACACTTTCTCATTTCGAAGAAGCCTATAATAATTGCAGTATCCGATATGGCGATTTTAAAATGCAATTAGGCGAAGATATGAATCAATATATCGCTCCTATTCGCGAAAAATATCAATCGCTCATTAACGATAGAGCCTATTTATTAAAAGTGGTGAATGAAGGGGGTGAAAAGGCTAGAGCCCACGCTCAAAAGACCATTGACGAAGTTCGAAATATTGTAGGATTAAATAGCATGAATATTTAATTCTATATTTCTGTATTATTTTATAAAAAACGGCTTAATTTTTCTTAGGTTTGTAGGGCTTAAGATTAACTAAAAACCAAAACTCATTTTTATCGTGGCAAAAACAGCTAAACTTTCTAAGGAAGTAAAACACATTGTTATTGCAGGAAACATTGGCGCAGGAAAAACTACATTAACAAATGCCTTATCAAAACATTTTGGATGGGAACCACATTACGAAGATGTAGAAAATAATCCTTACTTAAACGACTTCTACGAAGATATGCCTAGATGGTCTTTCAACCTTCAGATATTCTTCTTAAATAGTCGTTTTAAACAAATACTAGAAATACAAAGAGGCAAAACCGTTGTCATTCAAGATAGAAGTATCTATGAAGATGCACAAATTTTTGCACCTAACTTACATTCTATGGGCTTGATGAGCACTCGTGATTATGAAAATTACTTGAGCTTATTCGAAACGATTTCATCTAGTATCAAAGCTCCTGATTTAGTGATTTACCTCAAAGCTTCTATCCCTACTTTAGTCAATCAAATTCAAAAAAGAGGTAGAGAATATGAAGATAATTTACGTTTAGATTATTTAAAACGTTTAAATGATTATTACGATAGTTGGGCTAGTAAATATAAAGATGGTAAAATGCTAGTAATCGATGTAGACAATTGCAACTTCGTTGAAGATAAAGAACAACTAGGCGATGTAATCAATAAAATACTTGCCGAATTAAACGGTTTATTTTAATTAAATACACAATCAATAATATAAAATACCACTTCAATGAAGTGGTATTTTTTTTAGCATAAAAAAAACCATCAAGAAAATTCTTGATGGTTTTTTAGTATGATTAGTACTGGTATTATTATCTAATTAAAGACACTGTTCCAGTAAAGGATTTATCTACTAGTATGCCTCCTTGATTAATATCTGGATAAGTAAATACGATGGAGTATACATAAGTTCCTATAGGCTGCGCCACTCCTGTAAATTTACCATCCCAACCTGGTGCTGCATTGTTATTGTAAACAATATCACCCCAACGATTGAATATCTTCATTTCTTTCACCGTAATATCTCTCGATATCAATGGATAGAAATAATCATTGATTCCATCTCCATTTGGACTGAATGCATTCGGGAATGCATAAAGAACTTCAGGACATAAAGCACCATCTCTAACAATTGTAATTGTATCAATACTTACACAACCACTTCCATTTGTACCAGTAACCACATACGTTTGAGTAGTAGGACTAGATGCTAATGGATTAGGAATATTGGTAGCTGATAATCCAGTACTAGGGAACCATGAATAATTAGTGGCTCCACTTGCATTCAATTGCAATACATACTCTGTACAAATAGTAGTATCATTTCCTGCATTTACTTGCAATGGACTTACATTGATATTTACCGCTCTTTTTTGCTTACACAAACCATCATTTACTTCTACAAAATACGTAGTTGAACCATTTACATTAGCAATTGGATCGGATGTATTTGGAGCTGTTAAAGTAGTAGTTGGCGTCCATG
>CANHVE010000206.1 GCA_947464015.1 Saprospirales bacterium
AGATTATGTAATCATTATACAAGTAGAGTAACCGTCTATATTCGTGATACCTTAAAAGTATTACATCCTCGTGATATTGTTATTTGTGGAGAAGAACAAATAACCATTGTTCAAGGCTTTGTTCCTCCAGGTACTGAGTGGTGGTGGGATGTGGTAGATTATACACAACCTGATTCATTATTCACTTTATTTAATCCTGATTATCCTAGTTTGCCAAATGATGGTATCATGACAAGCATGGTTAAATATCCGAACAAACTAGATTCTGCTTCTGCCATACCTAATGATTATTATTCCCTTTTTGTGTTTCCATATTTAGGACCACACGATACCTTTACGTTAATTTATAATATTCGAAATTCTTGTTATCCATATAATATTTTAAAAGATACCGTCAATATTATTACTAATCACTTACTTATTTCTGGAGGACCTCCAATGACTTGTCCGGGCGATACTTCCATCTTTTTATTTGAAACAAACTTCCCTATTACAGCCAATGACCGAAGTGATACCTCCTTACATTATCAATGGTATTATGTATCTGGGTTAAGTACGATGTGGTTTGATTCTATGAGTACTCGTGATTCAGTTATATGCAATGTATACAATATACCAGGTGCATATACAGCAGGATTACGTGTCTATGATTCTGACGATAGTACTTGTCCTTATCTTACTAGCACCTTTTCATTTAATGTTTTAAGTCCTGTAATTATGGATTCTATGACTGCTGGACCAGACATACGTGTTTGCAATAGTCAACTAACACCATACTCCTTAGTCATGAATGCTCGTCCAACGATTGCCACCTTAAATGCATTAGGATATGAAACTTGGTGGAGTTTAGTCGATTACGCCCAACCTGATACTGAATATATTTTTAATAATGGATGTGAACCAGCAGATGGTTTTGATAATGGAAATATTACCTGCGGATTTGATATGATTTGTGGTAGTGTAAATCCTTTTTCTTCCGACGCCCCAAATTGTTTTTTCATTATTGATAATTGGGGTTGTTATGATTTTATTTGGCACTTACGTTATAAATGTAATGGAATAGAATTTTATAAAGCAGATACTGTTCAATTTTGTTGGGACTTTCTAGAACCAACAGCTAATGCAGGTTTTAACGATACTGCTACCTGTAATGTATTTCAATTAGTGGGTAATACCTCTGCTGCATCTGCCGCAAATAATGGTTGTTTCTTATGGCGACAAATCAATAGTACCACAGGTGTGGTTGTACAAATAGCTGATTCATCAAATAATATCGCTTACTTAGTTGGATTAGATAGTATTCCTGCCGGCACTTATTATTTTGAATATACTGTAGGTTGCGGTACTTGCAGTAAAAGAGATACAGTGGCTATTTATATACCAGGTAGCTTGCCGGGTCCAAGTATCCACTTAAGTAGTAATGCCACAGATATCTATTTATGTAAAGGCGACTCAGTAACAATAAGTGCATCAGGTGCTGATCAATATCAATTTTTTGTGAATGGAATTTCAGTTAATACCTTATCTGCTTCTAATACCTATACAAATAGTCATTGGGCTATAGATACCAATTATATAACCGTGATTGCTTATGATGCGGTGCTGAATTGTTTTAGCACTGCAGATACGGCCTTACTTTTTATTTTTAACAGCTTAGATAGTTTACATATTTATGATGATAGTATTTTATTTTGTGCCGGTTCACAAACATTTTTAACAGGCACTACACCTTATTCATCACAACGTATTTATTGGTTTAGCCAAACAGATAATTATCATACACCTATCAATCTACCTAATGGTAGCGCTTCTGGCGATTCGGTTCGTGTTGCACCAGTATTACCCACTTATTATAAAGCAACTTTGTATGATACGGCCTCTCTTTGTTGGTCGTATGACACCATTACAGTAAAAGTAATTCCATTAGTAGTTGCATTACCAAATCCTTCAGTAGCAAACGATACGAGTATCTGTGCCTATGATGATTCTGTTTTAGTCGATTTAAAAGTTTTTAATCAACTCTATCCGGGCAATTGGACTATCACAAGTAGTCAAGTAATTTATTTTACTGATCATAGTATTCCAAATCAGTCTGTTTATTTACCTATTGGCGTACATAGTTTTGTATGGACAGAAAGTAATTTAGGATGTACCGATAATGATAGCATGACTATTCATATCCTGTCTTATCCAAACATCGATGCAGGGAATGATACAACCTTATGTAAAGGCAAACAAATTATTCTGCAAGGTATTGGAAATGCTAGTAATTACAGATGGTTTCCGAGCGATTCAGTTATAAATGCAACTGAATTGCATTCTTTAACTCACAAAATTTATTCCGATTATATTTTGATATTAGAAGGGACAGATGATATTTGCAAAAGCACTGATACCGTTTCATTAAAAGTTATAAATTGTCCCTCCGATGTAAAAGCACCTAGTGCCTTTTCACCAAATGGCGATGGCAATAATGATTTCTTTACCGTGTATACCTATCAAATGAAGAGCTATGAAATCTGGATTTATAATAGATGGGGAGAAAATGTATACTATTCTAATAATTTAGATGAAACCAATGATTTAAATAAAGGATGGAATGGCACTTATAAGGGAAGCATACAAGAAGCTGGCGTTTATGTTTATTATATAAAAGCACTGAATAGTGAGGATGAAACTATCGAATTAAAAGGGAATATTACTTTAGTGAAATAATTATATATAAATCTGTATTTTTGTGATAGTTAATATAGTTTATGTCACAACTCGATTTATACCTAGAACCAATAAATTTAAACGATATTTATCCGCGAATTAATTTTGCAGAAGGCATGTGGGGTCCCCATATCAAATTCTATCAAGGTGGGGAGCTAGATTATGATAAATTTCAAATAGCTATTATCGGTGTTAAAGAAGGAAGAGGTTCTATACATAATGCACCATCTGCACTTGCGCCAGATATTATTCGTAAAGAACTATATACCTTATTTAAAAATTCTTCAAAAAATAAAATCATTGATTTAGGTAATATTATCACAACCGATAATGTAAAAGATACCTACTTTGCGCTAGCATCTGTCTTAAATGAATTGAGAACCAATAATATTTTTACGATTATTTTAGGAGGTGGAAATGATTTAACTTATGCGCAATATTTAGGCTATCAAGAATCATATGAAATGATTAATATCTCTTGTATTGATGAACGAGTAGACATTAAAAATCCCAGTT
This sequence comes from Saprospirales bacterium, assembly GCA_947464015.1. Lineage (GTDB taxonomy): Bacteria > Bacteroidota > Bacteroidia > Chitinophagales > CAMDFR01 > CAMDFR01. Next base: position 3,232 of record CANHVE010000206.1, read on the forward strand.
CGAAAGTCATTAGTTCCGAATCCTATTTGATGCCTATCTTCATGCATCAACCAAATTATTTATTCAACTATAATTTGATCGGCTATCAAACGTACTTATCTGATCCAATGGAATTAGATATGGTAGAAAGTTTAAATTTCGACACTTATCGTTTAGGAGCCGTAAGAGAAGATTTAAGTGATGTGGAACCAACTTTACGTGTCTCTGACATGATGTGTTTAGATGTAAGCGCTATTAAATCAAGTGATGCTCCGGCCAATGCAGTTCAAACACCCAATGGATTTACTTCAGAAGAGATTTGTCAAATTTTTAGATATGCAGGCTATAGCGATCGATTATCTTCTATAGGTATTTATGAATTAAATCCTACTGAAGATCCTAAAAACCAAACTGCCATGCTTATTGCTCAATGTTTATGGTATTTCTTTGAAGGGTTTGAAAATAGAAAAATTGAAACTCCACAAGCCAATGATAAAGATTTCTTAAAATATACCGTAGAATTTGAAGATGTAGATCATTCACTTATATTTTGGAAAAGTAAACGAACAGACCGTTGGTGGATAGAATTACCTTATGATGATAAAGATCATTATAAAAAAAATCAATTGATTCCTTGTTCTTACAATGATTATCTAAAAGCTTGTAAAGAAGAACTACCTGATAGATGGATGAAAACTTATAATAAATTATTCTAAGCCAATTTTTTAGCAGTATTTACTAATAAATTAGTACATTTATATTATGTCAAAAATCTACACTTTAGCTTTTTGCATTTTATCCTTCTTATTGCTGCATCAATCTATTTATGCTTGCAGTAATTGTGCGCATTTATCCTATATTGAAAATAAGGGACAGTGGGAATCAAAAATCAAGTATAAATCTGATATTGGCAATGGTTCAGTATTTCTAGAATCAGACCGAATTACATTCAATCTCTATGATCAAAATGAATTTTTATACCATCGGAATCATACACATCAGATAAAAAATTATACTCCTAAAAATAAAGACGTATTAAATTTCTTTGCCTATCAAATACAGTTTTTAAATGCCAATAAACAGGCTCATATATCAAACTTAAATATAGAAGAAGCCTATTATAATTATTTTATTGGCAGCGATAAAACTAAGTGGGCATCACATGTTGCTGGTGCTAAAGATATTTACTATAGTGAATTATATAAGAATATTCATTTGCATATATCTTCTCAAAACACTTCTTTTAAATATGAATTTATTTGTCAAGAAGG
>CANHVE010000207.1 GCA_947464015.1 Saprospirales bacterium
AATCAAAAAACTTATTTGCTAAAGAATAATAATAACTCAAGCCTTTATTTTCAAGCAAATTAATTCCTATACTAGCTGACAAAGTAATATCTTTTAATGTCGCTGGATCTAACATGCCTAAAAAATGAACTTGTTCTTGTAAGGCTAAAGTATGAACTTGTTGTTTAAGCTGTTCTTCAATATATCCAGAACCGGCAATATACAAATCGTAATTTTTTATATACTGCATCGCTTCTATCATTTGCTCTAGTCCTCTTCCATCATTTAATGCTCCTTGATATAAAATATAGGGCTTAGAAGTATGTTTATGGCTGGGTGTATTAGTTGATTCTAGTAAAGGGACATTTCGAATCAATGTAAAATCTTGTTGGTATACTTCTTTAAAAAACTGAATGATGCTCTCTGAAACGGTATACTTATACTTAAATCTAGGGATAAACCACTTTTCTATATTTCGCCAAATAGCTTTACTGATTGGCCTTTCTTCTAATTCGGGCACTTCCGAAAACAATTCATGGGCATCGAAGATGCGTTTTTTTCCACGACAAAGACTTGCTGCATACACTGCCATAATCGTATCAATATCATTCGCCACAAAAATATCGGCAGCAGTAGTAAGCAAATAAAAAAACAAACGAACATTCATTTCCAGATAAAACAACTTGCCTTTATTAAACCAACAAGTTAATCGTTCTTGTTTATAGATTGCATTCGAAATCGGTTTCGAAGTATGTAATACTCTACCCACTAATGTAGTATCATAGCCAGCTTCTTGCAGTGAAGTGCATATACGCTGCATTCGCTGATCATTGTTTAAATCGTTAATAACACAACTGACTATTTTTTTCAAAAATTTTTATTTAAACGAATTAGTAAATAGTTCTGCTAGGTTTATTCGCTAATATCACTTCAATTTTTTCCATAATTTCGGGAGTCAATAACTCTTTTACATCTAAACATTTTAAATTTTCTTCCAGTTGACTAACTTTTGTAGCACCTAAAATAACAGTAGAAACATTTGGATTTTTTAAGCACCAAGCTAAACTCATTTGTGCCATAGGCACTCCTAATTGATCAGCCAATTGTTTCAGTTGTTTAATTTTATTAGTAAATTCTTCATTATTTACATTCTTTTCTTTGATCCATTCTAAGCCAGCTAGATTCACTCGAGTTTGTTCATCCGAAGCATTTAAATATTTACCTGTAAGAATACCGGAGGCTAATGGCGACCAAATAGTAGTACCTAATCCAAAATTTTTATAGATATCTAAATAGGCATTTTCTACTTTTTCTCTGAAAAACATATTGTATTGTGGTTGCTCCATCGTAGGACCAATCAGTTTATATCGTTCGGCTACATAATGAGCTTCGGTTATTTGTTGGGCATTCCATTCAGAAGTACCCCAATAAAATATTTTGCCTTGCTGAATCAAATTGTGCATTGTCCATACCGTTTCCTCTATAGGTGTGTATATATCTGGTCGGTGACAAAAAAACAAATCGATATATTCTACTTGAAGTCTTTTTAATGCTGCATCACAAGCTTCTACCACATGTTTACGCATCAATCCTTTTTGATTAGGCAATTTACCTCCCCAAAATACTTTACTCGATACTAAATAGGTGCTTCTATCCCAATTCAACTTTTTAAGGATATTGCCCATTACAATTTCACTTTTACCATCGGCATACACTTCGGCATTATCAAAAAAATTAATGCCCGATTCGTAGGCTTTGATCATCAATTGTTCGGCTGTTTCATCACTGATTTGGTTACCAAAAGTGACCCATGAGCCTAATGATAATTCACTTACTTGTAGTCCTGATTTACCTAATCTTCTATATTCCATTGGATTAATTTTAGTTGAATTGCAAATCTAAGTAGCTTTTATCTATATGTGTTAGTAAATAATCATAGATAATTTTTCTGCTCCTATTAATTTTGAGCTAGAATGAAAGGATTATTTGCATATGAAGAGTATATCGATTTGGTGGAAAAGCTAATTCATCAGGAAGATGACGTTTTAGTTGATTATAATTCTATCACTCAAGAAAGTCTAAGTAGACAAGCAGAACAGTTTAACAAGACCTTGAACGCTGTTCAATTAAATAAAAAAGTATATAATTATTTAAGTCAATTTGAGAAGCATTTAAAATGGACCATCATTACTGAACCTTGGTGTGCGGATGATGCATTTATCACCCCCTATATAATGATGATGGCGCAGAGTGCAGAGCATATCCAACTAGAAATAGCCTTGCGTGATCAACAGGAGGACTTGATGAATCTGCATTTGACAAATGGAACTAAATCGATACCTATATTGGTTTGTAAAGATGAAAATGATGATTTTTTATTTCGTTGGGGGCCGCAACCAGCTGCCTGTCAGGATATGGTAAACGCTCTACCCAAAGATATAAGTGCTGCAGATAAAATGGAGAAATTAGTTGAATGGTATATGCATGATCATGGAGAACAAATACAACTAGAGATTTTTGAATTATTAAAAACTATAAAATAAATTAGATGAGTGAGATTAAGAAGACTTCTGAAATTCGTTTTAAAATTGGCTTAGACGAAAAAAACATCCCTTGTGATTTGAAATGGCAAGCATCAGATAGCGAATATAAAGAATTAGTAGATTGCAAATCGATTATGATTTCTATTTGGGATCCGGCTCAATCTGCCGCATTAGGTATTGAATTATGGACGAATGCTATGACTACCGATGAAATGCATTCACATTATTTTCAAACCTTGATTAATATTACTGAAAGTTATCAAAGAGCTACTGGTAATCCTTTTGCTATTAAAGATGTAGAAGAATTTGGAAAAGCATTGGCACGTAAAACTGCAGAATGGGAAGAGAGTAAAAATTAAAAAAACAATAAATCGTTCATCATGAATAAAGTAATTGAATTAAAAGATGTCAATATATTTCAAGAAGACAATTTGATTTTGAATAGTATCGACTTCAGTTTGAATGAAGGTGAATTTAAATATATTATTGGTAAGACAGGCAGTGGTAAAAGCTCATTACTTAAAACACTATATGCAGATATCCCTTTAAAAAATGGAGAAGGGATGGTAGCTGATTATGATTTAAGAAAACTGGACAAAAAAGATATTCCTTTTTTGAGAAGAAAAATTGGAATTGTATTTCAAGATTTTCAATTATTGAATGATAGAACCGTTCGAGATAATTTAATTTTTGTGATGGAAGCGACTGGGTGGACAGATAAAGCAAAAATGGCAACGAATATTGCAGAGGTATTAAATGATGTAGGCCTAGAAAGCAAAGCGAACAGTATGCCGCATCAATTGAGTGGAGGGGAACAACAACGAGTAGTAATTGCACGTGCTTTATTAAATGATCCGATATTAATTTTAGCAGATGAGCCAACGGGCAATTTAGATCCAGATACTTCAGATGATATTATGAATTTACTAATCAATATCAATAAAAAAACAAATACAGCAATTCTTTTTGCTACACATGATTATCGATTGATTCAAAAATTTCCATTTACAGTAGTTCGTTGTTTTGAAGGCGAATTACTTGAACATAATTTGATGAATAGATAGATTACTTCAATTAAGAATTAATAATTAATAATTACAAGGTTTAATAAAACAATAGACGATTGTTCTAAATAAATAGTTGTATAGATATAAAAACTACACCATCTTAATCAAAGCAAATACCGAGTAATTTAAGATATCGCGATAGTGTGAATCAATGCCTTCGCTGATAAGTGTTTTGCCGTTATTCTCTTCAATTTGTTTGATGCGATAGATTTTCATCAAGATTAAATCTGTCATGCTACTCACGCGCATCTCTCTCCAAGCCTCGCCATAATCATGGTTTTTGGCAAATAATAATTCTTTATTTTTTTGAATATGCGATTCATATAATCGGGTCGCTTCTTCTACTGCTAATTCTAATTGTTGATCAGCAGGTAATTCTAATTGTATCAAACCTATTACCGCATAATTGATCAAGGCCATAAACTCTCCTTCAATACTCTCCCCTACTTTGTTTTCTTTTTTCTCTTCGAGTGTTCGAATTCGTTGTGCTTTAATAAATAATTGATCGGTTAATGAACTGGGACGTAAAATACGCCAAGAGGTGCCATAGTCTTTTATCTTTTTGATAAAAACATCTTTGCAACTAGCAATTACTTGATCGAATTCTTTTTCGGTTTGCTGACTCATTATTACAACAAAGGTAATGGATTTTTTTAATTCTACTAACTGACTTTCTTAACTATAAATTCACCTATTAGGCACGTGCATTTTTATTCTCCGCCCATTTAGATATCAGCATACAAACTATTGAAAACACAAGTAGTTTCAATATACTTGGTAAGATAAAAAGTAGATTTTGATTGCGTAAAAACAAATCATTCACTCCACTTAAACCCCAATTCAAAGGCGAAAAAGCCGCTACTTTTTGCAT
>CANHVE010000208.1 GCA_947464015.1 Saprospirales bacterium
ATAAGATCTTCCATATTGATATCTCCACCAGCATATTCGATTTGAGTTTTACGAACATCACCAAATTTAGTTTTTACTTCTACAAGTTCATCTTTGATAATTTGCATACGAAGGTCTCTATTAGCTAAAATTTCTTTTAAGCTTTCGATAAGTTTCATTATTTCTTTATGTTCTTCTCTAATTTTTTCACTTTCTAGTGAGGTTAATTTTTGAAGACGTAAATCTAAGATTGCTTTTGCTTGAATTTCACTTAATGCGAATTTGCTTATTAAACCTTCTTTGGCGATGTCTACGGTAGCTGAAGAACGAATAAGAGAAATTACTTCATCTAAATTATCAAGAGCGATTAATAGACCTTCTAAAATATGAGCTCTTTTTTCAGCATCTTTTAAATCATATTGAGTACGACGAACCACTACATCATGTCTAAACTCGATGAAATGTTTGATCATATCATATAAGTTTAGTGTGTAGGGTCTACCATGCACTAAAGCAACGTTATTTACACCAAAAGAAGTTTGTAATTGAGTAAAAGTATAAAGTTGGTTTAGTACCACATTTGCAGCACCATCACGTTTGATATCTACAACGATTCTCATACCATCTCTATCACTTTCATCGCGAATATCGCTTACCCCTTCAATTTTTTTATCGTTAACGAGTTCAGCAATTTTTTGAATAAGTACTGCTTTATTAACTTGATAAGGAATTTCAGTGATGATAATATTTTCTCTACCTTTTTCATCAACTTCGATACTAGCGGTTCCGCGAACGACGATTTTACCTCTACCTGTTTCGAAAGCTTCTTTAACACCAGCGTATCCATAAATAGTACCGCCTGTTGGGAAATCAGGAGCTTTAACAAATTTAATTAATTCATCGATCGTAATATCATGATTATCTACGTACGCTAACATACCATCAATAACTTCACTTAAGTTATGTGGAAGTATGTTTGTAGCCATACCTACAGCGATACCAGAAGCTCCATTAACTAGAAGATTTGGTATTCTAGAAGGAAGAACAGAAGGTTCTTCTAAAGTATCATCGAAATTCAGATTAAAATCGACAGTTTCTTTTTCAATATCTTTCAGAATTTCTTCTGTAATTTTTGCTTGTCTTGCTTCGGTATAACGCATAGCTGCAGGGCTATCACCATCTACAGAGCCGAAATTCCCTTGTCCGTCAACAAGAGGATATCTAAGCGACCATTCTTGAGCCATACGCACCATTGCATCATATACGGATGAATCGCCGTGTGGGTGATACTTACCTAGTACTTCCCCCACGATACGGGCACTTTTTTTATGAGGTTTATTGTAATAAAGACCTAAATCATGCATACCATAAAGTACTCTACGATGAACGGGTTTAAGACCGTCGCGTACATCTGGAATTGCTCTTGAAACTATCACTGACATAGAGTAATCTATGTAAGCTGTTTTCATTTCTTCTTCAATATTAATTGGAATAATCTTGTCGTCTGCCATAAGTAATTTTCTATGTAATTTTTTGGAGTACAAATATACTTAAAAACCTTGATTTATTTGGCTTTTAGATGTGAATAAACTAAGTTTTTTATCCACAATTTTTAGGTGTAAATGGGCAAAAAAAAATATAGAAAAATTACCTAATTAGCATAATGTTTCCTGTATATTTTTTTTCAGGAAGTATGGCTTTTGAATCTTTTAAAGTCAGATAATATATATAGGTGCCAATTTCTTGATCTTTACCTTTAAATTTACCATTCCAAGCTTCGTTTATATTTGAAGTAGTGAATACGATCTCGCCCCATCTATTAAAAATAGAGAAGTTTTGAATATCATAATTACCTGAATAAATTATTGTAAATAGGTCGTTATTTCCATCGCCATTAGGACTGAATGCATTTGGAAAAGCGATATGTTCAGGAACCAACGTATCTGGATTTGGAATTACAATTAAAGTAACGCAATCTGTGTCTTTACAACCAGAAGAAGTTTCGCCATAGGCACAATAGGTAATTGAATTAGTAGCTATAGTTGTTGGTTGAAGCGTATTTATATTATTTAGCCCTGTAGTTGGAGTCCAAAATATAGGATCTAAAGTGGATAAAATAGCATTTAAAGTAACTGTAGTTCCTTCGAGGATAGTATCGGAGGGTGCAGCATAAATATTTAAATTTAGGCTTTCTACAATAACTCTAGCTGAATCAATTAAAGGACAACCAATTCCATCTACACCGACACAAATAAAAGTAACAGTAGAAGTAGGAGTATTGAATATATTGGCTGTATTTTCTGCTGTATTCCATGAATAAGTAAGAGGAGCAGAGCCTTGTTGAGAAGATTGAATGTAAACCGTTTGGCCTTTGCAGATAATGGTATCACAGCAAACTGAAAATGTATGAGGGATATAGAGATTATTACTTTCAGCAATTTGCAAATCAAATAGAGAGCCACCCACATCGCCGTCTCTGCCACCGTTAGAGCGTAGTGCGCAACTAGGATCTGCGCCAGCCCAACTAGTGATACCAGTAGGTCCACCTAGGGCAGTTATATTGATTCCAGCAGGAGTGGAGCTAGAGCTAAACCATACCGCACCACCACCACCACCACCGCCTGGTCCCATGCATCTAGTAGGGCTTGGATCGAAACCATTATTCACATTACCACCACGAGCACCATTTACATTGATATTTAGATTGGTGGTTGTAAATATATTGGCATCGAGAAGTACGGTACCACCGCCACCTCCGCCACCAGCAGCATCTCCAGCAGCAACTCCTTTAACTGAGTCGCCTTTAGCGAAAATATTTACATTATTTGCTTCAATTTCATTAGCTATTAAAATAAGGATACCCCCTCCATTTCCACCTTTAGTATTTAGATGGTTATTCCCTTCACCTGCGCCACCGCCTCCACCCATATAAATTTTATTATTTAAGTTATCGTATTGAAGTGCTCTTCCGCCAATACCAGGATTTCCACCAGGGCAGGAGAAAGTAGAAGCATTGATACGATCACCACCTAAGCCCCCGGCTCCGAAATTACTCCCACCACCACCACCAGAGTTATGATCATTACCGCCACCACCGCCATTTGCAGAAGGACCTTTGCCAAAATAATTATTTGTATCAGCTATAAAAATACCTTCTCCTTTTCGAGCGCCGCAAAGGCTAAATTGATTGCAACGATAATCACTACAGCCACCGATACCAAAATTAAAACAATCATCGCTGAGTGTATCTGCACCTCGAAAGCCTTTACCATTGAGGTTTATCGCGCTAGCAATGGATATTTTATTTAAGGCCTTAACGATGGTAACTCCACCTGTAGAGCCGTTCCAAGCGCGACATTTCAGTGTGTCATTGATTAGTGTATTATTGAAAATAGGTACTGTAATCAATTGCACTAAGCCTGAGGCATTATATCTGCGGTTCAGCACATTTTTAAAAGTAATTGTATTAGCTGCAATTATATTAATAATAGCTAATTCATAGTTGCCACAATTGTTATAACTATTTACATTACCATAAAATGAAGTATTAGTATTATCAATATCGGAGCCAGCCATTTGAATTATTAAAACAGTATCTCCAACTGCAAAAGGAGTGATATCATCTACGGTAACTTGATTAAGACATTTATCTACATTAATCACTTTAGCATATTGGTTGATAATACCACTGATATTAGTAGTTTGAGCCGATAGCTTTAAAGCGATAGCACATAATAAGAAAGTAAAATATTTTTTCATAGATACATTTATCAATAAAGGAAACTTTATAGATAAATCAAAAGTAGTCAAAATTAGATTAATAATTTATGATTAGCTTTGAAAACGATACACGAAATATTCATAATTAGATATGTATAATACAATACAACGAATATTAATAGCTTTACCTGATAGCAAACTAAAATTAGTATTATCCCTCAGAGATATACTTTTAGGGCATCAACTAAGCTTAAAAGAGAAGGTTAAATATGGTAGAATTAGTTATCAAGACATTCAGCAAAGAGATATTGCTTTTATATGTATAAATGCCAAACATAGCTATATAGTTGGGATTTTTTGAGGGAGTACATTTGGATAATTCGTTGGGTATGTTGCATGGTAAAAATAAGCTAATTAGTAGAGTGACTATACATGAGATTAATAATATACTTATAGCTCATATAAATGATTGGATATTAGCCTTGAATAAAGATTAAGTTAGTTGTCAATATCAACAAAATGTAGCCCTGTTTCATATTTTTTTTCGAGCAATTTGCAAATTTTCAAATAAGTAGCTTCATCATTAACAAAATCGAGTTGAGTAGTATCTAAAACTAAGATGATGCTTTTATCTTGGTGTTTGAAGAACTCGAAATACATTTCATTTACGGCATTGAGGTAATCGGCTGAAATATCATGTTCATAGTCGCGACCTCTATTTTTAATATTAAGAAGTAGTTGCTCTGTAGGGCAATTAAA
>CANHVE010000209.1 GCA_947464015.1 Saprospirales bacterium
AAATATTAACTATTTATGGTATCTAAAACATCAATACTTTTATATTGAATATCATATAATTTTTTATAGTGGCCATTTAATGCCATCAATTCTTTATGTGATCCTTGTTCTGTAATTTTACCTGCATCAAAAAGTAAAATTTTATCCGCATGTTTGATAGTAGATAATCTGTGGGCTATAACTATGGAGGTTCTACCTTTTATTAATTTTTCAATAGCTTGTTGAATTAATATTTCAGAATTGGTGTCGACCGAAGAAGTAGCTTCATCTAAAATTAAAATGGATGGATCGCTTACTAGAGCCCTAATAAAGGAGATTAGTTGTCTTTGCCCAACAGATAAAGTAACTCCTCTTTCTTTCACTTCATATAAATAGTTTGCAGGGAGCGTCATAATAAAATCATGTAAACCTAATAATTTGGAAGCTTCAATAACTTTTTCTAAAGAGATAGAAGAGTCTCCTAAAGTTATGTTTTCGTATATACTACCTTTAAAAAGAAAAACATCTTGCAATACTACAGCCATATTGCCTCTCAAGCTTGCTAATGAATAATCTCGAATAGGAATATCATCTATTAGTACTTTTCCTCCATTATATTCATAAAAACGCGAAATAATTCCAATGGTAGATGTTTTACCTGAGCCTGTAGCACCAACTATTGCTAATGTTTTTCCAGCTTCAATACTAAAGCTGATATCATTTAAAACGGGAATATTTTCAATATATGAAAAAGAAACATGATCAAAACTAACAGTGCCTTTTAGTTTTTTTACTTGGATAGTACCGGTATCACTAATAAATTCTTTGGTATCTAATACTTGAAATACCCGTTCACTTGCTACCATGCCCATTTGCAACGTATTAAATTTATCAGCTAGCATACGTAAAGGACGATAAAGCATATTAATGAGTAGTATATATGTTGCTAAATCACCAGCATTAGCCAAAGATAGTTTACCATAAAGCAACAGAAAAGTACCTGTACCAATCATAAGAGATACGGAGAATGTAGATAGAATTTCAACCGTTGGAAAAAACACAGAATAATACCAAATAGAATCAATATTGGCTTTCATATGCGATTTGTTGATTCCTTCAAATTTTTTAAATTCTCTTTGATAGGCATTAAATAGTTGAATGATTTTTACGCCTGTAATATGTTCTTGTAAAAAGGCATTTAAACGAGCCACTTCTGTTCTAACAATTTGAAAAGAAGATTTAATCCCCTCTTTAAAAACATAAGTAGCATATAAAAATAGAGGCAAAGTACTTAAACTAGCTAGACCTAATTTCCAATTATAAAAAAGCATATAAAAAAACACGCTTACAATTAAAATTAAATCGGCAAGTATCGATATGGAGCCTTGTCCAAATACTTCATTTATACTTTCTAAATCGTTAATAGTTCTTGTAGTTGCTGTACCGATGGGAGTTTTATCAAAAAAACTCATTTGTAATTTACTGATATGTTTGAAAATAGTAACACGTAAATCTTTGATAATACTCAATCCTAACCACTCTGTTTTGTAGGTAAAATAATAGCGCAAAACAAATTCAATAATCAATAAAAAAATAATTGTAGCACTTACATAAATGAGGCCTTGATAATTTTTTAAATAAATAAATCGATTGATTGCCTCACCTGTTAAGATAGGACGTAACATAGTGATAGGAGCTAAAATAACAGATAAAACTACGCATATATAAAATTTGCTTTTATATGGTTTGGTTAGTGAAATAACTCTTGAAAACAGAGAGATATCTAATACTTTAGCTTTTGTTTTTTCTTGGCTCATAACGAATTTCAAAGTTAAAGATAATCAGACATTAAATTTTTAATGTACTATTTAGACTTTCCTTCTTATTTAATTATTCAACTATTTTAAATGTATGGGTATTAAATATAGTTGACTTCAACGTAGCTACATAATTTTCTATTCGGGCATTTATTAGTTGTTGTTTACATTCATCTTTTACCATTTCAAATGGCTTATACTGAATAGAGCTAATAGTGTAAGGATATATAATTATTGGCGTTATAGAGCCTTGATTATAATAAATTTTACTAAGTGCATTTATTGGTGTATTTAAGATAAGTTGATATAATTTATCTTGTGCATTGAAGCTATGATCGATTTCATTTGTGATAATAAATTTGCCTTCTTTTTTAATTTTAAGATTTGGATCTTGTTTATTTGAAATTAAGAGAAATTCTTTTTTCAATTCATTTATTGTGGCTACACTGGTGTCAAGTAAATCTGCTTTTAAGTATGAAGCAGTTCTATTTAATTGATAGAGATTTTTTATCTGATTATAATAGGTTAGCACTTCATCCTCTTCAATATTTTTCATTTTTTCATAAAGTATTTTTTCGTATTTATCTGACAGATACTTTTTGAAATTATAAATTAATATTTTATGAAGAACAGTAGAATCTTCTCTAGAAATATTACTTTTTTCACTATTCGTTTTATAATAAGGTATTGTGATATATTGTTTAATTAATAACTCAAACTCATCGCTCTTATCAGAGAAATGAAATTGATTAAAAGCTGATTGAACATACTTTATATCATCAACAGAGATTATTATATTCCCAAACGAAAATAGCGTATAAGGTTTATATTCATGAGTCATAATAAATCTAGAAAAGCTATCTGTAAATTTTATAGGAAATTGTTTATTCGCCATTTCATCAATAAACCTATATGTGGAATCACTTTTTTGATTATTTGTTGGTACCTGTATATTAGCAGTAATACCTGATGTTTTGCTAGTACTGTTTGAAATTTTATCTATTATATAGTAGTATCTTAGATTCCCTTTTCGTTGAGAAATCAAATCCCCCACATTTGAAGCTAAAATAAGATCATAATCATCTTGATACTTATTTAATACTTTCTTGTTGACAATATTAATAAAAAATCTTTCATTGACTTTCTTCTCAAAATTATTCAAATCTACCTTTCCCTGAACAAGTGACATTATATAGTTTTTTATATCTACACTGTCTTTTTCGAATCCATTATTAATATTACATTCTATATAAGAAAATTGAGCATTATCTAACATGTTAATGCTGCTTGAAGATTGTTTAATTTTATCTTCATCTTCGTTGTTTTGTTTAGTCTGAAGGCTAATTATTGAATCATAACAGGCTGCAACATACTTAATTTTTTCCCACTCATAATATTTTAGAACCATAGAAGTATCTTCTTTTGATAGATGCACTTTATTCTTGAGGGCTTCTTCAGCTAAATAGTAGGGTTTAATTAAAGGTTTATAAAGTTGATTGGTCAATTCGGTTTCAGAAAATGTGGTTTTTGGATATTTCGATAAAAATGCTTTCTTATCGTATGAATCAAAAATCACCATTTTATTTTGCGCATGAATAATCTGAAACAAAAAAAACAGACTTGTTAAGGAAATAACAAGTCTGTTAGTTGAATAATTCATTATTGAATTAGAAATCAATACTAAATTGTTGATTTGTAGCATTATCATCTAATAGTTTTGTGTTGAAACCTAATGGTATAGTTCCTGCGCTTGCCCCACCAGCGTATTGGAAACCAAATGTAGCACTCGCTCCTTGAGCATCAGCTGCTGAACCCTGTGCTAAATATCTAACTGAAACAACATTTGAACCTTCAGATAATGTGATATATGCCATTATTTTTGAACCTCCAGTTGTGCAGAATAAAGTTTCGGAACCTGACCATTGAATAAAACAATTTCGGTTAGGTGCTGTTCCTTGTACTACGTATCTAATGATGTCTGTAGAGTTATCATCCCAATGAAAAAATAACATAGGATCGTTCGAAAGAGAAGTAGGTAAAGCAGTATTACTATATGATGTAGTAGTTGAACCACCAAATCCTAAAATACCATTGGTGCTTATCCATCCAGAGGTATAATTTACTCCATCAATATTAAAAGGAAATCCCCAGTTAACCGTATAAGCTGCATCGTCAGTACAAGCTCCAGTTAAAGTAGTCCAGCCAGTAATATCATCCATACTAGGGTGTAATGATGAAGATACGTTATGTGCAAACCCATCTAATCTACTCCAATTGCCTATAACTCCATTCTCAACAGTACGAGACCAAAATCCTGCACCAGCTGTTCTATCTCTAGGATAAGCTAATTCTAGAGAATAGCCACCCGCACCTCTACCAGCGAAATTAGAACCTAAACTTATGTTTTGTCTATACCATTGTGATGAAACAGTATTAGGAGCATTGGTATTTCCTTGCACATAATTCCAACCCCAAAAGTTAGGAGTCACGTTAAAATCAGTATAAGTTCCATGAGGTTCGAATTGCCCAAAATTACCTACAGGGTATTTACCGTTTGATGCAACAGCCATAGTAGGTCCATAATTAAGAGATAAAGTAGGGTTTCCTGCTACACCATTTCCATTAGCAATATCAATACC
>CANHVE010000210.1 GCA_947464015.1 Saprospirales bacterium
TCGATTGTAATTTTTGTCCTTTTGCCAAAAGAGCGATGGAAAAAAAATCGGTTAAATATATGGTGTTATCTAAAAGTGATTTAAAAGAAAGTTTAGATCAATTAGCTATCGAATTGGAGTATTTAGATGAACATGAAAATATCGAGACTACATTTATCATATTTGAAGATGATTATAAGGATTTTACGAGTTATTTAGAATTGGTTGATGATGCTGAAGATTTGCTTATAGAAGCAGATTACGAAGGTATCTATCAATTAGCTAGTTTTCATCCCCAATATATATTTGCCGATGCAGCAGCTGATGATGCAGCTAATTATACAAATCGTTCGCCCTATCCGATGTTGCATTTATTGCGCGAGAGCAGTATTGATGCTGTATTAAAAAATTATAAACATCCGGATCAAATACCTATAAACAATATGGAATATGCACGAACTAAAGGATTAGAGTATATGCAATTATTAAGAGCTGCTTGTATGAAATAATTCATCGTGGAATTAAAAAAGGTAGCAAGCTAAATCGTATTTTTACAAGTATATTTTTATATAAATAACTAAACAATTCTATTGATTTTTTAATTTAGGATATATGCATAGTATTAGTCCATTTGATAAATGGTTAGAGCTTTACGATTCGAATGAAGATGAAAAATCGCCTTTTTTTCAGGCGAATTACAATGAGCAATTCTACGAGAAAACCATTTATAATTATTATATACATCCTTATTGGGATGATATAGAATCGGATACTTTATTTGTTAAATTATTATTTGTTGATTATCGTGCACACTTTGCTATCATTGAATTGATAGGTGAATGGAATGATGTATTGCATAATGACATCATGTATTTAAAACGGAATGTAATCGATCTATTAATCAAAGAAGGAATCACTAAATATATTTTAATCACCGAAAATGTATTGAACTATTTTTATGATGATGATAGTTATTATGAAGAATGGTATGAAGATATAAGTGAATCGGATGGCTGGATTCAATTGATTAATGTACAAGAGCATGTGGCACATGAATTTTTAAAATCGAAATCAAAATATTATGTATCTGTGCAATCGGAAGAACATTATATCGATTGGCGTATCATGAGTGCTGCTAAATTATTTGAGTTGATTGACTCTGGTCAATTAAAAAAATTAGGTGCGTAGAACTATTTTTCTAAAAAATGCATTTAGTAATATAACATTCACAAGAAAAAAATAGTGATCGCAGAAGGATTCGAACCCTCAACCCCCAGAGCCGAAATCTGGTATTCTATCCAGTTGAACTATGCGACCAATTGTGAGTGCAAAAGTAGTATTTTTGTACGCAATAAAATATAAAATATGTCAATAAAAACTCCTTCCCAATCAAAAATAACGATGACCGAATTGGTACTTCCCAATGATACCAATACATTAAACAATCTTAGAGGAGGTAAAATTTTGCATTGGATGGATATAGCAAGTGCTATTGCTGCAGGTAAACATGCTGAAGCAATTGTAGTGACGGTATCTGTAGATCAAGTATCGTTTGATAATCCTATTAAATTAGGTGATGTGGTGACTATTGAAGCTAAGGTAACACGTGTCTTCAAAACCAGTATAGAAACTCATTTGGAAGTATGGGCAGAGAATTTACCTACTAAAACACGCTATAAATGTAATGAAGCTTATTATACCTTTGTGGCACTAGATAGTAATAGTAAACCTAAAGTATGTGACCCAATCACACCTGAAACAGAAGAAGAAATTACCCAATACAATAGTGCACAACGTAGACGTGAAATGCGTTTGGTATTGGCAGGTAAACTAAAACCTGAAGATGCGAAAGAATTGAAAACGATTTTTGGTTAGACAATCAGCAAAGCATGGCTGCGTAAGCGCTGCATGATTTCACTTTCGAGGAATATATCAAAGCTTATAGTCGTATTAGTTTCTAATGATTGTTTGCAGGTCTCTATCGACAAGCGTTCTGGAGCAGTCACTACTAATTTAGGAAATAGTGTATTCAACCACACTCCTATTTCATTATCGCATTGCAATTGCCAATCTTTTTTCTTATCACAAAATTCAAAGGATGCAATGGTTTTTCCATCTACTTCGATTAATTCAAATTGAGGCACTGGAGCCAACCAAATCAGGTATTGATTCGCTTTAATTTTTTCAGTTGGTGTGGCTAAAAACTGAGCAATACTTTTTTTCGAAACACTTGATGCAGGTGTTTTAAAATCGAACCATTTATGCAATGGATAATCTAAACCTACTCCATGCATATAATTATATAAAGAAGTACTTAATCCTTTAGAAAATTGTTCGTGTGCTGCACCACTGGGGTCTTCATGATAATTATCATTATCTGCAAAGCCTTTGAATACAGGTCCTGTTTTAATCACTCCATATTGCTCTGGATGCAGTCCCACTGGGCTATGTGAAGTCATGGCAAACTGATGCCAAAAGCCTGAATGCAATACTCCTTGTTCGAATAATTGACGTACGTATTCTAGTGCATCGATAGTTTCTTGAGCGGTTTCAGTAGGAAAACCATACATCAAATATGCGTGTACTAAAATTCCTGCTTGCGTTAAACCTTCAGCTACTCTAGCCACTTGTTCAACAGTCACTCCTTTTTTCATCAGCTTTAATAATCGATCCGAAGCCACTTCCAATCCACCCGCCACAGCGATACAGCCCGATGCTTTTAATAAACGAGCTAAATCAGGCGTAAAATGTTTTTCAAATCGAATATTGGTCCACCACGTCACCACTAAATTTCTACGCAGTATTTCAAGTGCTAACTCTTTTAATAAATTGGGTGGAGCGGCTTCATCTACAAAATGAAAACCATGTTCACCTGTTTGTTGAATAATGGCTTCCATCCTATCGCAAATTAATGCTGCAGTAAGCGGTTCATACTTGCGAATATAATCGAGTGAGATATCACAAAAAGTGCATCGTCCCCAATAGCAGCCATGTGCGAGGGTGAGTTTATTCCATCGTCCATCGCTCCACATACGGTGCATGGGATTGACCACTTCAATCACTGAAATATAATCGTGTAAAGGCAAATCGCTATAATCAGGAGTCCCCGTATCTTTCTGCGGAATATCGGTATCGCTTGTATCGTTGCAATACACTACTTGATTATCGATACGTGTGAACGTTCGTTTTAATTGTTTTATTTCGCGTTTCTGGTCGAAATATTCAATCAAATTCAATAAGGGACGTTCTCCATCATCCAAGCAAATAAAATCGATATAATCGAACACTAATGGGTCGGAAATGGAACGCAATTCAGTATTAGCATAACCACCTCCTAAAATGATTTTGATGGAAGGATATTTTTGTTTGATATAATTTGCACATTGGAAGGCAGCGAAAAGATTACCTGGAAAAGGCACCGACAAGCAAACAACAGTTGGATTAGATACTTTTATTTTTTCTTCTAGTAATTCTAATAAAATAGTGTTGATGATTGTATGCGGCTCTTTCAGTTGTTGTGCAATGGGTTCGAAGCTCGAAGCTGTTCTGCCTAAACGCTCGGCATATCTACTAAATCCAAAATGAGGGTCGATACATTCGGTGATTAAATCGCCTATATCTTCGAGATAAAGAGTGGCTAAGTGCTTTGCTTTATCTTGCAATCCCATCGAACCAAAAGCCCAATCTAAATCTTCTAAACTCTCAAATCGAGAGGCTTCGGGCAAAAATGTACGATCGCAAATACTGTGTGCAAGAGTTGGATTTTTATTTTGCAAAAATGAAATCACAGCCTCTATGCTATGAATGTATTCATTTTTTAAATGAATCATTCTAAAACTATTGGCAGTTACTTCTATATCCAATTGTTCAATTGTATCAAATAAAGTAGTCAATCCTTTTTTAGAAAAGAGTTGTAAGATGACTTCTATACCTAAATCAGCTTGATAACTTGCAATGTGGTATGTATTCAAAAAGCCTTTTAAATAGACCGTTGCTGGATAGGGCGTATTCAACTGCGTGAATGGCGGTGTAATTAATAAAAGCTTTTGTGAAGAATGCATATACAAAGGTAGGTGATTCAATTAAAAATGAAGAATGAAGTCCTGAAGTTTCGGGATAATGAGTGGCGGGGCGTGAAGGCTTGCTTTATACGACGCATTAATTACCCCCCAACCGTCCTTCAGTCCCGAAGCTTCGGGAGAAACTACCATAATAATTAACTCAATTATTTAATTAATCAATATATATTATTGGTCATCCCTAACATTCAGGAGACCAACAAGGGCGTGAATTAAAAAATAATAATTAAGAACGAAATTTGGTTGGCGCGAGCGTTTCGCTCGTGTCAAATAGTAGTAAGTAAATTTATGTATAATAATACATTAACTTATTGGTCATCTAAAACATTCTGGAGACCAACA
>CANHVE010000211.1 GCA_947464015.1 Saprospirales bacterium
CCTATATCCAAATTGGGAGGAGCAAACATTGGAGAAACAGGTCTATTTTAAAAAAGCCTATCCCAAAAAGAAGTATGATGATAAATTAGTACGTTATCAATTATCGTATCTCAAAGGATATATAGAACAATTCTTAGTGATACAATCGGTATTGAAGAATAAATTATTGTATCAAGCGCAATTAGAACAAGAAGTTTTAGAGCGAAAATTATTTCATCAATACAGCGCTATTCATGAAAAAAGTAAAGAAGAATTAGCCAAAAGTCCTATTCGTGATGCAGAATATTATTATCAAGCCTATCAATATGAGCTATTGCAATTGAGTTATCATTCGATGACTCATACTCGAAATGAGAAAAACAATATTGAACAAGTATTGAAAAATTTAGATAGTTTTTATCTTGCCAAAAAACTACAAATAGCCAGTGAAGTAATCAATATTCGAAATATTTTATCTACTGATTATACTATGTTTATGTTGGATGAAATCATGTCGTATCTATCACATCATGCCTACAATGAAACACCCGTTATTCAAGTATATTTATTGATTATACGAACCTTGCAAGACC
Source organism: Saprospirales bacterium (assembly GCA_947464015.1). GTDB lineage: Bacteria > Bacteroidota > Bacteroidia > Chitinophagales > CAMDFR01 > CAMDFR01. The sequence goes on from CANHVE010000211.1 coordinate 573, forward strand.
CAGATGAAGAAGCACATTATTTGCAATTAGAGCAAGTATTAAAAACCTATATGTCACAATTCACTCGAAAAGAATTGTATGAAATTTATCAGTATTTACAGAATTATTGTATCAAAAAAATCAACTTAGGTGCTATTGCTTATCAGCAAAAATTATTTGAGAATTATCAGACACAAATGGAGAATGATATTTTGATTTATAGTGGACAAATATCGCAATGGGATTATAAAAACATAGTGACTATAGCACTACGAATGCAAGCCTATGATTGGGCAGAAAATTTTATTATGAAGTATAAAAATTATATTCCCGAAGAACATAAAGAGAATGCGTATTCATATAATTATGCCAATGTATTATTTAGAAAAGGGAATTATGATAAATCTCTTAAACTCTTGCAGCAAGTGAATATGACCGATGTGTATTACAAATTAGATGCGCGAAGTATGTTATTAAAAACCTATTATGAATTGAATGAATATGCCACATTACAATATCATGCGCAAGCTTTTAAAAAATTTCTTCGTCGCGATAATATCATATCGCCCTATCAAAAAGAAATTTATAGCAATATGATTAGTTATGTAATGAAAATGCAACAAGCAAAAGGAACTAAAAGCAAGATCAAAAAAATACAAAAAGAAATAGAACAAGCTACTAAAACAGCTGATATAGCTTGGCTGAAAGAAAGTGTGAAGAGATTGTAGTGTTCCTATAAAAAGTCCTTGCACATTCGGCATTATTTAGTAGGTTTGTAGACGCTATGATATCATTTGTTTATCCTACTTTTTTATGGGCATTGGCTGCACTAGCTATCCCTATCATAGTGCATCTATTTCAATTTAGACGCTATAAAAAAGTTTATTTTTCTAATACTGGTTTTTTAAAAGAATTGCTCGAAGAAAGCAATAATGCACAAAAAATTAAACGTTTACTGATTTTATTAGCTCGTTGTTTAGCTATCCTCTTTTTAGTATTGGCCTTTGCACAACCATTTATTCCAAGTGCAAACGACCAAAAAAAAGGACCTATTGGAGTCAGTATTTTTGTAGATAATTCATTTAGTATGCAAAGTCTTGCTAGCGACCAAACCCTTTTAGATAAAGGGAAAGCACTGGCCATCGATATTGCTAATACGTACGATAATGATGTGCGCTTTCAATTAATCACACAAGATTTTTCGGGCAAACAACAACGTTTATATAGCAAAGAAGATTTTATTGAACAAGTAAAAAACATCGAAGTGAGTGCTGGTTCGCATAGCCTTGATGAAATACATAAACGTCAGGTTAATGCATTAGCTACCGAACGTTTTGATACTAAAAAAATCTATATCATTTCCGATTTTCAAAAGAATATGGGCACTTGTAGCAATGATTCATTACACGAAATGAATTTAGTAAGTATTGCGGCTGTAGCTCAAAAAAATATTTATATCGATAGTGCCTGGCTCGAAAATCCTTTGTGTGTTGTGGGTCAAAACAATAAACTATTAGTACATATAGTAAATGAGAGTGATGAGTCGATTGATAAACTGCGCGTATCCATGCGTTTGAACAAACAACAAAAAGCCATCAGTACACTTGCAATGGCGCCTCATAGTGCTGCAATCGACACCTTACAATTCAATCAAAATACCAGCGATTGGAATCAAGTAGAAATTAGTATTGAAGATTTTCCTATTCAATTTGACAATACTTATTTTGTTTCGTTTTATGTATATAAAGCCATACAAGTACAAAGCATTGATGGCTTGGGAAATAATAAATACATCAATGCATTAAGTAGTATTGGTACATTTTTTAAAACAACCAGCAATTCGATTGATCAAATTAATTATAGCAGCTTCCCGCAACAGCAATTAATCATCATTAGCAATGTCAAAGAATTGAGTAGTGGTTTGCAAAATGAATTAAAAAAATATGTAGAACAAGGAGGACATATTGCGCTATTCCCCGCTAAAGAAGCGAATATCAGCAACCTGAATAGTTTTTTGAGTAGTATACAAGCAGCTACATTTACTAAAAGCAATGGTAGTAGTAAAGATGTGAAATCGTTAAATACATCTTCTTCATTACTCAATGATATTTTCGAAAATGCCTCTCAAAATAATATGAGCTTACCTCAAACAAGCTTCAGTTTTGAGAGTAATATGAATACGGTTCATCAATCAGAAAAGATTATGAGTTTTGCAGATGGGCAATCATTTATGACAGCTTATACTGTTGGTCAAGGGAAAGCCTATATCTTCCATGTACCCTTAGATATGAGTGTATGTAATTTACCTATGCATGCTTTATTCTTACCCCTATTATTTAAAATGGCTATCGATGGCAATACCTTTAAAGAAATTCAATATACCATAGGAGCTAAAAAAAGTATCTTGATACCTACATATACAAATACGCAAAGTGAGAGTAGTTTGAAGGTACAAGGTCAGGGAATTGAATTTATACCCGAGCAGAGCTTAGTCAATAATCAAGTCATCATCGATGTTAGAGATCAGGTGACTGAGGCGGGAATTTATCAACTCCATGAATCGAATCAAACGAATATTATCGCCTATTTTGCTATGAATTATAATCGCCAAGAGAGCGACATGCAATTTTTTACAAACCAGGATTTAGCGGCGCAATATGCGCATCAAAACACCCGATTTTATGAAGGGAATAAGGGGAGTATTGCACATGAAGTAAAAGAAAATAATAGAGGTATCGTGTTATGGAAACTTTGCATTATCTTTGTGCTATTGTTTCTATTGGTAGAGATTTTATTGATTCGATTCTGGAAAACAACATCCAATAATTAATATATAAACTATGCAACTATTACTCAAAAATGCACTTATTATAGATTCAGGTTCCAGTCATCATTTGAGCAGAAAAGATATTTATATAGTACATGGAGTAATCAATAAAATTGCTACAGATATTGAAGTAGACGATTCTTGTCAAATCATTACATCCCCTAATTTATGTGTATCTAAAGGTTGGTTTGATTTAAATGCAAGCATTCCAGATCCTGGATTCGAACAACGAGAAGATTTAGTAAGTGCTGCTAAGAGTGCTGCTAGTGGAGGTTTTACTTGTGTGGCTATGATGCCCAATACACAACCAAGCATTCATTCAAAAACAGAAATTGAATATATCAATAATAAATCATTAGGAACTATTGTAAACTTCTACCCTATTGGTGCAATCACTAGACATACAGCAGGTAAAGATTTAACGGAGATGCACGATATGTATGAAAGTGGCGCCATTGCCTTTTCGGATGGGAATCATGCCATACAAAACAGTGGTTTATTATTGCGTAGCTTAGAATATGTAAAAGCATTTGAAGGTATTATTTTTCATCATCCTGAAGATGAATCAATTTCACAAAAAGGGCATATGCATGAAGGACCGATGAGTATTCAATTAGGCTTACATGCTTCTCCAGCTATAGCTGAAAGTGCTTGTGTAGCTAGAGATATTCATTTGTTAGAGTATACCCAATCGCGTTTACATTTTATTGATATATCTACTAAAGAGAGTGTGGAATTGATTCGAAAAGCCAAAGCACAAGGCTTACAATTAAGTGCTTCGGTGAATGCCTATAATTTATTTATGAATGCCGATAGTTTAATTTCATTCGATTCGA
>CANHVE010000212.1 GCA_947464015.1 Saprospirales bacterium
TAGATCCAGCAGGTGGCAGCAGTTATACCGATATGGGCACACAAGAATTAGTGAGTGTACCATTTGCATTATATGCGGCCAATGGAGGAACTCCAGGTCCCGCAGGTCCGGCAGGTGCAACGGGAGCAACAGGAGCTACTGGTGCAACAGGTCCGGATGGTCCGGCTGGTGCGGATGGTGCTGTTGGCCCAGGAGGTCCAACAGGCCCAGCAGGTGCAACGGGAGCAACGGGAGCAACAGGAGCAACGGGAGCAACAGGAGCAACGGGAGCAACAGGCACAACCGGAGCAACAGGTCCGGCTGGTCCAGTAGGTCCAGCTGGAGCAACGGGTGCAGCTGGAGCAACGGGTGCAACTGGAGCAACAGGTCCAGCGGGAAGTGCCAATATATCTGGTACAACCAACTATGTAGTAAAATTTACAGGTGCAACAAGTGGTGGAAACTCACAATTATTTGATAATGGAAGTACAGTTGGTTTAGGAACTATAACTCCAGATGCACAATCTAAATTACACGTAAATGGTGCTGGTACGTCTGGAGTTGGTCCTTGGTTCCGTGCAGGTATTGCTGCTTTAAATTCACCTTCCACTGATGCTACTGGAGTATATGGTGAAGGATCATGGAGAGGAGTTTATGGTAGAAATTTAGGTACATCTGGTGGTATTCAAGCTATCGGTGTGCTAGGTACATCTGAAGGAGGTTCTTATACGACTGCTTTTGCCGTTAGAGGGGATGCTACAGGAACGGGTCCTAATAATTATGGTATTTATGGTTTAGCTTCTGGGGCATCAGGAAGTAATATTGGTGTTTATGGCTCTGCTAGTGGTGGTGCTGGTAGCTATGCAGGATATTTCTCAGGTGGAACTTATAGTGTATATTCTGCTGCAGGTACTAAATCATTTAAAATAGATCACCCACTAGATCCAGAAAATAAATATTTAGTTCACTCTTCTGTAGAATCAAATGATATGATGAATATTTATAATGGTAATATTACTACAGATGCAAATGGTGAAGCAACAATCGAATTGCCATCTTATTTTACTGCTTTAAATAAAGATTTTAAATACCAATTAACTCCTATCGGTCAATTTGCACAAGCAATGGTTTTAAGTGAAATTTCAGATAATAAATTTGTTATCAAAACGGATAAACCTAATGTAAAAATTAGTTGGCAAGTAACTGGTGTTCGTCACGATCAAACAGCTTTAAAATATCCTATTATTCCTGAAATTGATAAACCAATCAATGAAAAAGGTTATTATTTAGTACCTGAAGCATTCGGTTTTGGTCCTGAAAGAAATGCAGCTTATGCTCAATCTTCATTAGCTAAAAAAGGTTCTTCTCCTAATGCACCTAATGTAGGAACAATAGATACTACGACACCTACTACTAATAAAAAATAAAAAATATTTTTTGATATAAAAAAAGCCATCATATGATGGCTTTTTTTATTACTGCTTATTTCTTTTTACGCACCGTATAATTTTCAGATTTAGATTCTTTTTGAATAATTTTTAGTTGTTCTTCTGATACTTGATCTATGGTTTGTAAACTAACATCATACTTTTTAATAGTTGCTTCTTGCTTTACCATATCTTCATTTGCACTTACTTTAGAGGAATTCATATAATAATAATCTTTATTAGAATTTCCTGATACTTTAGCTTTATCAAAATTCTTTTGATCAACTTCTTGTAAGGTTTTTTCCATCATATCATTCGATTCGTATACAATGCATTGTTGCATTACTCTTTCGCTGAAATTAGATAAATAAATTTCATTGTTACTAGTAGGCATTATACTATTTTGATTGTTTAAACTGCATGCTTGATTGTTATTTGTTGCATCTAAATAAGATAGATTTGTATTAAATATTAATTCACCTTGAGCCGTATTTTTTATTTTGAATTTAATCAATACAGATTTTTTTTCATTGGCAAAAATGTCTTTTAATTTTACAATCAAAATATTATTATCTACTTCATAATTACCACCATATACTTTTGTAACGATAATATCTTTTGGTAGTTCATATTTCAATACTGCTTCTTGTGCAACTACACTCAACAGTCCATTTAATTCTTTTTCAATGACACTCGACATTTGATTAGCTTCTTTTATATAATAATAATTACCACTTCCATTTTCTGCTAAAGCGGTCATTAAATTTTCATTATAGTCATTTCCAACACCGAATGTACTGATACTAATACCTTCATCATTTAACCATTTCTTGGAGGTTTGAGTAAGTATATTGAAATCTGTAATACCTTCATTTGCTAACCCATCACTTAATAATAATACTCTATTTACATATCCATTATGATAAGTTGATTTTACTTGCTCGTATCCTGCAAGCATACCTCCACCTAAATTAGTGCCACCATCATCTGTGATATTACTAATAATTTGTTTTAAGGCTTCTTTATCTTTTACAGCTATTGATTTTTGTAATACACCCACATTAGATTCGTATACTATAATAGAAATATAATCATTATCGCTTAGTTTATCGATCACTAATTTTGCGGCCTCTTTTACATTGTTTAATTTATCGCCATGCATAGAACCACTTCTATCGATGACTAATGAAATATTCAATGGTAAACGTTTTTGTGCAGTAGGAATATAATTATCAGCAGTTACTTCAGTATATATAAAACTGGTATTGTTAGTATCATTGCCACTTAAATAATAATTATGACCCGTTTCTGTAGAAAAAGTTATTAAACCTTTTTTTTGACTTTTAATATTGCTTTGATACTTCACTCCATCAGGTATATTATAATAATCATCATCTGCTTGAAAGCTAATAGGATTGTTTGTTTTAGGATTTATAGGAGTTGCAAATAATGGAGATATTTTAATTGCTCCATAAGCGATGATAGTGATAAGTGTTAGCGAAGCTAAAATAGGAATTAGTAAGTTTTTAGAGTTTGTTGGTTTCATTGTATAAAGTTTTTTATACAATGCATGAAATAGGTATATTCCATATAATTAAATTATTTGTTAATATAATTTAACATATGGAATCAGTCGTAATTCTTTACGAATTACGGAATCGTAAAGTTGATTTGTGTAGTTGCAGAAACCGTACCATGATTTGGTACTGTGAATGTAGTATTAGTTGCACTAACCCAATCGCCACTGCTGATAGTATTATTCCCATCAGCATCATAAAAAGCATATAAATAATATAATCCAGGATGCATCAAGGTGAAATTAAAATCTTGATTCAAGGCATTTAATATCACATAACGCGAACGGTATTTTAAATTGCTTGTATTAAAACTAAAACCGCTTATCAAAGGTTGAGTCGTAATAACTAATAAAACATTCTTAGAAGCATTTGGAGTATAAGAACCAGTATAATTATAACTTATGGAAGCTTGTCCTAAGTATGGTTGAGAAGCATCATCATATGGATCACCACCAATAGTATTATAAAAGATAGCTTCTGTAACACTAGTAAAAGCATTACTGAAATCTTTGGTTAGTGTTTTTTTAGGATATGTAAAATAATCTGTTGCAACTTGAGAGGAAGTAATATCTTGTAATTTTGCTTTCCAAGAAGAGTGAAGGGTAGGAGTAGAGAGAGCATTATATTTATTGGTATAAGAATTCATCGTTAAGCTATCATTTTTAAAAATGAATTCAGTGTAAGCTCTACTCTTCCCTTTTATAAGTTCAACAAATTTAAAGTAAGATGAATTAGTAGATTCATAAACGCTATCTGCAATAAAATAGGAGATACGAGTAAGACCATTAAATGTCCCACCATTTCTAAAACAAACTCTATATTCGTTATTATACTTCACAATAAAAAGCGACATTTGAATATTGTTCAATGTATCTAATTCATTTTTAGATGAAATTTGATTTTCAGCAATTGGTCTAAAGTCTACTATCCACTCAGGATAACTTCCCAATGCAGTAGTCGAATTCACTGGTCCATTCCATATCCCTTTAATCTTACTGAAGATACCAAAACCTAAAGTGTTGTCAATGGTATTATAATTAGTTGTTACTTGATTTGGATCTTTATCTTTACATTGGGTAGTGATTTGTAAAATACTACCACAGATTATTAATAGATATACAATTTTTTTGATTTTATATTTTCTCATATAACTCCATAATTTGTATAAAGTTAAACAATATTAAAAGATAAATTACAATTATTAATTCTTTATCCATA
>CANHVE010000213.1 GCA_947464015.1 Saprospirales bacterium
AAATCTAATGGGCTTTTTGGACGAATATCATCACGCCATTTAAAATTCTTCAAATATTTTTGTTCGGTTGTTAATTTACGAATAGGCGTAAAGACTGCAGTAGGCTTATTGATAAATTTAACGACATCTACTTTTTTGTCACTAAAGAATATTTTCATCGTAGAGCAAGTAGCGTAATTCATTCCAATCAATTTATTATTATCATTTTTTCCGTAATAGTTAGATTCGGCGCTACCTTTTACGTCCATATAATTAATTTCATTATTGACTAAATAGCCATTGATATAATTACCTTTTATTTGGTCGTAATAGTTTTTGACGGTTTGCATGACGATAAATGCATTTTTATAACATTGAATTTGGTCGGCTTTATTATTTTTAGTTAATATAAAAATGGTATCGGCAGTACTTTGCATTTGGTCACTCCATAAAATAGGTTCATAAAACATTTTAAAGGTAGAGTCTTCATATGAATAATAAAGCGAATCAGCTCTTGCTTGTAAATCTTTTTTAAATAAACGCACATTTCTAAATGCTGTAAAAAACCTTTTATCTGAGCTATCTTTTGTAAATGAGATGAGTGTATCTGCTTTTAAATATAAGGTATCAGCATCGGAGTAGTTCATCAATAAAGGACGTTCGATAGCTAATAAATATTTATTTTCTTCTTTATAATTAGCGCGCGTACCTAGTATTGTTACTTTATTGCTATCATCAATCATGGTATAATGCTTATAGGTTTTGGCATATTCTAAATTTCTATCATAATATATACTATCTGCATAAAGTGTTTGGTTGCCATTAATAATTTTGGTATTATAACCAAAGTCGGCTAAACCTCTTTTCGTATCATAGTGACCGGTATAACAGAGAATAGTACTACCATCGCCTTTAATCGCAGTATAGCTAAAGAAAGTAGCTCTATCTGTTTTTGAGTTGTATTGTAATGTATCAGAAGTCAGAATAAATTTAGGGTTATTAACGGTAACATTATCTCTAAAAAAGATATCAGAAGTTTTGTTGTAATAGGTACCTTTTTGGCTGGTAATAACAGATTCTTCGCTGGTTACTTTACCATCGCTATTATATTGTCCAATGGAAGTATTCATGTCATATATTACTTCAGGCGCCTCGAGTTTCATTTTTCCATCACTTAATGAAACATGACCTTTTAGATCGGCAGTTTTGCGCATCCCAAAATAGTAACCTGTATCGCAGTAGATATCTATATTCCCATTGTGATTGATGTATACACGACCATAGGCATCGATTCTTTTAGAAGCTTTAAAAACGAGTGCGCTATCACATTCGAGGTAGGTATTTTCGTGTCGTATTTTTACATTACCAATTAAAAATTGAACTTCATAATCGGTATTTTTATAGATAAAATAATCGGAGTTGATGATTTCAATTTCTTTTTGATCTTTATCAGAAGTCTTTGTAGATGTAGGATTTTGAGCAAAAGTATTCAAACAAAAAGCTATTAAAAAAATATGCTGAAACAAGTTCAGCATATTTAGTATAGTTTTATTTTTTATTGAATAATAGTTCAATGAATTATTTTTTTTGATTTTTAGCTTTATCAATATCTTGTTGTAGCTTCGGTGTTTTTACGGTGCGATCTATTTTAAGTAAAGACAAATGCACATATCTATTAGGATTGGCTTTGAAATCATCTAATAATAGATTTAAGTTTTGCGAAGCATTTTGTAAGTTATTATATAGAGCTTCATCTTTTACTAATTTACCCATGGTACCTTTACCTGTATTGATTTGAGCGAGTAAAGTATTTAACTGAGCAATGGCTAATTCAGCATTGGCAATAGTTTGTTTAATTTGCATTTGATTTAGAGTATCGCTAAATTGGTCCAGATTAGTAAGTAAATGGTTGATTTTTTTATTGTTTTGGTCTAAATTGCCTGTGAATGAAGCGAGATTGCCTAATGTTTTATTTAAGTTAGAATTTTTATCATTCACTAGATTATTTACACCACCAGTGATAGCAGGTAAATCTTTGTTTAATTGTAGAATTAAACCATTAATATTAGCGATCACTGCTTGTAAATTATCTTTATTGTCGTGTGCAACAATGTCATTAAGGCCAACGACTAAAGAATCAAGATGTACTAATAAAGGAGTGATAGAACCACCAATTTTATCGATCATACCTAATTCCATTCCATTGGCGATGGTATCTCCATCTTCATAGTAAGTTGAATTCGTGACAAAAGAAATTTTAACGGCTTTTGCACCTAGTAGATCGGTAGCATAAATAAGGGCCACACTACCACGAGGTATTTTTACTGTATTATGAATGCTATAGGTTACAAATGCTTTATTGGTACCATCTGGAGCTTGAATAAGTCCGATATCTTTAATACGACCTACTTGGTAACCGCTTATATATACAGGGTTAGAAGGATTTAATCCATCTACATTATCATAAACGGCATAATAAGTGAGGTCTCTTTTAAATACATTATTTCCTTTCAGAAATTTAAAACCTATAACAAATATGGCTATACCAACAATTGCTAATAAACCTACTTTTAATTCTTTTGACACGTTCTGTTTTTTATATTGTTTTCGCAAAAATATAAAAAAGGTTGATACTATTTTTAAATATTAGTTGTATCAACCTTTTTTATAAAGTTAGCAGATGCTATTAGTTTTTAGAAAGATAATCAGCTATCCCTTCGTGCGTAGCTTTTAAGCCTGTTTTACCGCTATTCCAGTTAGCAGGACAAGCTTCCCCATTTTCTTCATTAAAGATTAAAGCATCTAGGATACGAAGTGCTTCATCTACATTTCTACCAAGTGGTAAATTATTTACTAATTGGTGTTGAACGATACCTGCTTTATCGATTAAGAAAAGACCTCTATAAGCGATTAATTCGCCAGAAGCTTGCAACATACCATTTTCATCAGTAAAGAAATCACCCGCTAATACATCGTAGTTATAAGAGATAGTTTTGTTTGTATCAGCAACTACTGGGTAAGTGATCCCTTTAATACCACCATTTGATTTTGGCATTTGAAGCCATCCCCAGTGAGATTGTTCAGTATCGGTGCTACAAGCAACAACCGCACAATTTCTAGATTCGAATTCAGCTAATTTTTCTTGAAAAGCATGTAATTCAGTTGGACAAACGAAAGTAAAATCTTTTGGATAAAAGAATAATACTACGTATTTGTTACCAAGATATTGATTTAAGCTAAAATCAGATACGATTTCAGTTCCGTTTAATACAGCACTAGATTTAAACTCAGGTGCTTTTTTACCTACTAATACGCCCATAATTTATATGTTTTTTTTAATTGATTAATTGGCGGCAAAATTAATAAGATTCTAGGGAAGAAAGTGGAATAAATAAAGAGAGAAGTTATTAAATAATCATAAAATACTGCAATTATTAGCTAAGTAATTATGAATGAATGACGGAAGTTGAATAATAAAGAGAGGAAATTGAGGGATAAGAACTAAATTTGCATGGTTAACGTTTAGGAGATAATAGATAAAAGTTCATTGAATATATGGGGCCGCCCGGAATTGACGGGAAGGTAGTTTTATAGTTTGCATGTAGAGCGTTGTAGGTATGGCTCTTAAAAATCAACTTTCAAACTTTTTTATATGGCGAGTCTAACTACGCCTTGGCTGCTTAATTCAAGGAATTAAGTGCCTTTGCTTCCTGCTGTTCGAGCCTGTAGGGTGGTAGCTAAGCATAATCAAATCAGGATAGGAGATATAGAGCCTTGATATATTTCCGAGATAAAAAGGATAAGGTGTTATTTGGTATGATAATCCTCCTTGTAACACTCGAAAATTAAGTATTATCTAAACATGTAGTAGGCTATGATTCGCTTTGTCCGGACGTGGGTTCGACTCCCACCGGCTCCACTCCGCGGGAAAGCACGCCAAAATTGGTGTGCTTTCTTTTTTTGTCTTCGATGAAAGCCTTATCCATACTAGCTATTAGCGGTATCACTTTGTTCACTTCTAGAGTTCGACATGTTTTTTCCTCATACATCAACTTTCCGGGGAATATCGAACACACAATATGCTGTTTGGTGACTGTATCCATTTGCTGATAAGTCTTTTTGAGTTCGATTAAGAGTTCGACTACATCATCAACCTTATCATCTAAATTTTGAATCCCTGTACTAATATTGCTTAAATCGCAAG
>CANHVE010000214.1 GCA_947464015.1 Saprospirales bacterium
AAAATTAAAAAAATTATGGCAGGCAAAGGCAATTTTTTAACGTCGTACAAAGGAAAAAAAATATTAGGATACGTTTATGGACTAGGTGCTGCAGTCGTTATTGCAGGGGCATTATTTAAAATTATGCACTGGCCTGGGGCGAATGAAATGTTAATCTTAGGGATGGGAACAGAGGTACTTATCTTTATAATCTCTGCTTTTGAACCACCTCATATGGATTTAGAATGGGAAAGAGTATATCCTGAATTAGCAGATGATGTACAAGCTTCTGGAGTTAAAAAAACAGAGAAAAAAGCAAACACTGTTACTGAACAATTAGATAATATGTTATCTAAAGCTAAAATTGAACAAGATTTATTAGATAGATTAGGAGTAAACTTGGGTAAATTAAGTGAAAACGTTTCTAAAATGAGCGAAGTTACTGATGCAGCTGGTTCTACTGCTGAATATTCATCAAAAGCTAAAGAAGCTGCAGGTGCATTAGGTCAAATGAAAGACGCTTATATGTCAGCAGCATCTTCTGTAAAAGGTTTAGCTGATGCTACAGCTGGAATGGGCGATTTCCATACTCAAGTTCAAAGTGTTTCTAAAAATATGTCAGCTTTAAATGCATTATATGAATCAGAATTAACTGAGTCTAATAATCACTTAAAAGTAATGAACAAATTTTATAGTACGATGGCAGAAGCTGCTAACAGCTTAGAATCTACTAAAGAAGATGCTTTAAAATATAAAGATCAATTGGCTTCTTTAAATAAAAATTTAGGAGCATTAAACTCTGTATACGGTGGAATGTTAAACGCAATGAGACCACCAGCAAATTAATTTAATTTATTAACCTACAAAAAAACAAGATAAAAATATGGCAGGTGGTAAATTAAGTCCTCGGCAGAAAATGATTAACATGATGTATCTCGTGTTAACGGCGCTTCTAGCAATGAACGTTTCAAAAGAAATTTTAAATGCTTTCGTTACTGTAAATAATAGTATTGAAAAATCGAATACAGTTATTTCAGGTAAAAATAACGTTACTTATGAAGCTTTCGCAGCAGCAGAAAAAGATCCTACAACTGCAGCTAAAGCTAAAGATTGGAAAGTAAGAGCAGAAAAAATTAAAGCAATTTCTGCAGAAGTAAATGATTTTATTGAAAAACAAAAAACTGAATTGAAAAAAGCATCTGACTTACACATGGAAGATGGTAAAGAAGTATTCAGTGTCGATAATCTAGATGCAGCTACTAGAATCATGATCGAACAAAAAGGTGGTGATGTGATCTACGAAAAAATGCTAAAAGTTAGAGAAGAATTACTTAAAGTAATAGACCCTAAAGATTTTGCAAATAATCCAACATTACAAGCTACTATTAAAAAAGATATGGAAGGGTTTAATAAATCTTTACCAATTGATATGACTGTTCCTGAATCAAAAGAATCAGGACATAAAGCAGAACAAAATGGTAAAGGTTGGTCAGAATCTAATTTCCATATGACTCCAACAATTGCTGGTTTAACTATTTTAAGTAAACTTCAAAGTGATGTTAAAAGCTCAGAATCACAACTTATAGATTATTGCTTTTCACAAATCGGACAAGTTAAAATCGTTTATGATAAATTCCAAGCAATTGCATCAGCAAATACTAACTATTGTATGCCAGGTGATGATATTGAAATTGTTGCAGGTGTAGGTGCATTTAGTGAAGCAGCAAAACCTACAATTACAGTTGGTGGTTCTGTGGTACCTATCGTAGACGGTCAAGCAATATACAAAACACAAGCAAGTGGTTCAGGTGATAGAACAGTTCCTGTAGATATTAGTTTCGTTCAACCAGATGGTACTGTTGCTAAAGTACATAAAGATATTAAATATACTATCGGTACACCATCAGGTGCAGCCGTGATGTTTGATAAAATGAATGTATTATATATCGGTGTGCCAAATCCAATTACTATTTCTTCTGGTACTGGAGCTGAAAAAACAAATGCTTCTCTTAGCACTGGTGGATCTTTAAGTAAAGGTTCTGCTCCTGGTAAATATGTTGCTAATGTTACTACTCCTACTAACGATGCTAAAATTATCGTAACAGCAGATGGTAAATCAACTCAATATCCAGTTCGTATCAAAAGAATTCCTGATCCAGTTCCTACTTTAGGTGGTAAAATTAAAGGAGGTAGCAAAATCAATAAAGCAACATTACAAGCTCAAGGTGGTTTAGTAGCTTTATTAGAAAATTTCGATTTTGATGCTAGATTTAATATTATGAGTTTTACTTTCATGTTAGCTCAAAAAGGTGGTGATGTGAGCCCTAAAAATATTGATGGACCTGTATTAAATGATGCAGTTAAATCTTCTATTAGTAGAGCTAAACCTGGTGATTTAGTAATTTTTGATAATATTAAAGCAAAAGGTCCAGATGGAACTGTAAGAAATTTAGGTTCTATGACTTTGACTATTATCTAATAACAGACAACTTAATTCATAAGAAAATGAATATTAAACATAAATTATTTGCAATCGGTATTGGAAGCGTTATTTGCTTTTCAACGTTGAATACTTTCGCTCAAGATGTATTAGACGGAGTATATGAAAAACAATTAAAAAAAGAAAAAGAATATGTACCTTACGATCCGGTAAGAGAAGCAGATATCTTTTGGTCAAAAAGAATATTTAGAGAGATAGATGTTAATGAAAAAATGAATCTGCCTTTTAAATATCCTAGACAACCATTGATAGCTATTGTTCATACAGCTGCTATGGAAGGTGAGCTTACAGTATACGATCCAGATATCGTTCAAGAAGGATTAGAAAGAAAAGAAGGATATGACTTTATCAAACCTTTATCAGTTGATGATGTAAAAGGAATTGGTGCAAGAACAGATACGACTACTCAAATCGATCCAATCACTCTTGAAGAGAAAACAGTTTATGTAAATCAGAAATTAGAATGGAGAGATATAGTAAGATTTCGTTTAAAAGAAGATTGGTTCTTTGATGAAAATACATCTACATTCCAAGTTAGAATTTTAGGTATTGCTCCTGTTAGAGAAGTGAAAAGTAGTGAAGGTATATTTGTTGGTTATAGCCCTATGTATTGGGTTTATTATCCTGACTTAAGACCAATTCTTACTAAATATGAAGTATATAATCCAAAAAATGATGCTATTCGTTTAAGTTGGGAAGATCTTTTTGAAGCTCGTTTATTTACTAGTTTTATTACTAAAGAATCTAACGTATTCGATAGAAAAATTGGTGAATATGTAGCTGGAGGAATTGATGCCTTATTAGAAAGCGATAGAATCAAACAAGAAATGTTCGAATTTGAACATGATCTGTGGACATTCTAAAATAGTAAGTTATAAAATACAAACGTCACACTATGCAGTGTGACGTTTTTTTTTAGGTATTATACTTTTTACATTTTCATAATCGTTATAGAATAAATACTATATTATGAAAAAAACTACAATCTCATTCGTACTATTGTTTTTAATGCATCATACTTATGCGCAATTAATAGATTCATCTTCTTCAAATCATTTAGGAAATGAAATTTTAGATTATCAAAAAATACACGATGGAAATCTTCATTGGATGAAACGTGTATGGCGTGAAATAGATGTAAATGAAAAAAATAATCTAGTATTTCAATATAACAAACTACCCTTATATAGTATTATTAATAAAGTTGTAACTACAGGTGATTTACAAGTATATAGTAATGATACAGCATATCCAGATGAATTAGAAAAAAGTCTTACAAAACAAGAAGCATTATCTATAGGATGTACGAACTACGATATGGATATTATGGATCCAGAAAGTTTTGATGTTATGACAATGACAATATCTAAATGCCCTACAGATAGAGATATTGTAAAATATCGCCTGATGGAAGATTGGTATTTTGATAAGAATACTAGTAGTTTAAAAGTCCATATCATTTCAATTGCACCGATAATGCAAATAACCAATAGTGAAGGAATATTTATAGGATATGCACCCATGTATTGGCTTAATTTTGATCATTTAAGAAATGTATTAGTAAAATATCCTGTATATAATTCAAAAAATGATGACTCTAAATTTAGTTGGGATGATTTATTCATTTCCAGAACATTTAATAGTTTAGTTATAAAAGAATCAAATGTTTTC
>CANHVE010000215.1 GCA_947464015.1 Saprospirales bacterium
AAGATTGATATATGCTCATATACTGTTGAGCAATGCTATCATTATTAAACAATGTAAGTCTTTTTTGACCTTTTTTAATTTGCATCTCTCTTAATTCTTTGTCTTCAATCAACAGGTTTATTTGTTTTGCAAGTGCTGAGGCGTCCAAAGGATCAACATACATACAAGCATCTGCCCCTACTTCATTAAAACAAGAACCTAGTGAGGTAATTACCGGTATATCGCTCGCGAAAGCCTCAAGTATTGGAATACCAAAACCTTCAAAAAGTGAATTATAAACCAACATGGAGGCCTGTTTATAGATATAACTTAATTCTTCATTGCTAGCTTTTTGAATAAATAATACCTGTTGAATTAAATCATTGGCATGTATAAATTTTCTTATAGCATTTTCTTCAGAACCCCCACTTCCTACAAATACAATTTTCAAATCATTTTTGTTACTCAACAATTGATATGCTTCAAGAAGTTTTAAATGATTTTTTCTTTTATTAAATGAACCAACATGTAAAATAAAATGATTAGGTAAATTAAATTTATGTTTTACTAAAAATGTTTTCTTCTCATCGTTTGCTTGTCCAAATAACATATCACAACCTTGATATATCACCTGTATTTTTTCTTTATCAATTTTATAAAAATCTATTAAATCATTTTTGGTTTGTTGACTTATAGCTATTATACTGTTTGCTATATTACAAGCATATTGAATCTTTTTTCTATAGCTAATGCGATCGATATAAGGATAATGATCAGGGAATCGTTCAAAAATTAAATCATGAATAGTTACACATGTTTTGGCACTTGTTCGTTCTATACCCACAGGTAATTCATGGCTCAATCCATGATAGATATCTAATGATAGATTTTTACTAGTAGAGGCAATTTTATAACTTCTCCAATAGGAGTGAAATCTTTTTTCTAAAAAACTATTAGGTGTAATAATTTCAGTATTTGCATAGCTTAATTCGCCAAGATATGCTTCTTGTAATTTAGGCGTAAATAAATAATAATTATTTTCAGGATAATATTTATAAAATGATTTTATTAGTGTTCTACTAAAATTTCCTAACCCTGAATGATTAAGTAATGCACGTTTGGCATCAAATCCTATTTTCATCTACATTTTCTTTACCTCTCAAATAATTGAGAATAATCAATAAGCTCAACACATAAAAAGCAACTCCAACTTGGGTTTGCAAAGTATGTTCATACAAAAATGATGAAATAGTTATAATAAAAAAACAAATTAGTAAAATATTTTTATACTGTTTATGATAGAACAGTACATAAAGGATACTAAACAATAAACCAGCAACACCTAGTATCCCATTGCTTGCCCATAGCCAAACCCATTGATTATGGGGCATTTTTCTGTTTTTAATCGCTAACCATTTATAATCTTGTTCGTATAGCTGATTCATTTCTTGATTTATATCACCTGTTCCTACACCAAACAGTATGTTTTTTTGTGCAATTTTCCAACCAGCTACAATAGAGGTAATTCGTTCTGCATCTGAATAATTTTTAGCGTTATTATTTTTCATTTGATCTAAATCCCATAACATATAATTTATTTTGTTTTGCACCGAAGGAATTAATGAATAAGAGATAATAGGTGCAATGACTATAAATGCAAGAATACATATACCATATAGGTATTTTTTATAATAAATAATGATATAGGCTGCAATTGCCATTAAACAGATATATAAAGATAGAATGCCACTTCTTACACTTAAAACATGAATAGCAATCACTAAACAGCAGATCATAATGAGTTGAATTCTTTTTTCAATTTTTGCATTTGAAATAGTATAGTTCTTTATTGCTAAGTATATTAAAGCGCAGATAGAAAAACAAATCATTAAGCTAAATCTAATATGTTCATGATAAGGAGTTGGTATGGCCTGTCCTTGTTTTAGACCTATATTGATTGTATCGTAATGTAAAAAATAGTTTATTAGAATTATAATAGTAGCAATAAATACAATACCGGTATAAGCATATAGAATAAATATAAATTGTTTTTTCGTAAAGGCTTTTATAGCACCAAAAGCAATTGGCATAAATAGAAAAGGAGAGTATGTAGTAATAATTTTAAAACCATTTGATATATCAGTTGTATAAATACAACCAAAAAGAGCTACTACAATAATACATAATTGAGCTAAAAAGGGCTTATACTTAATAAATCCTGTTATCTGTTCTTTGAAAACAATGGAATGCTGTTCCCTTTCAAAGAAAATGGAGAGCACTGAATTAGGAATAAGAGCTAAGGCAAAAAACCATATCATACCATTGCTCATAAGGATTCTACTTGTAAATAACCCAACTAAATTGACGACTATAAAAAATAGTGCAATATGATTTCTTTGTATAAGGGAACTTATTTTTTTCATAAAACATTAGTAACGTAGAATAAAATACTTTATTTTTATCAATGATTGTGACGGACGAAATTAAAGAAAGAAAAGATAAAACGTTTGAAGAAGAATTTCTTCCTCATATGAAAGCGCTATATAATTTTGCATTTCATCTTACATTTGATGAAGAAAATGCAAATGATTTAGTACAAGAAACCTATCTTAAAGCCTATAGATTCATAGATTCCTATCAAAAAGGCACCAATTCAAAAGCTTGGTTATTTAAAATTCTTAAAAATGAATTTATTAATAACTATCGTAAAAAAAGTAAACAACCCAATGCGGTAGATTTTGATAGCTTATTAAATTATCATGAATCTGATGATCCTCAATATGTTGGAAGCTTAGATTTACGTCAAGAGATTTTTCAAAACATGATGGGAGATGAAGTTACGATAGCTGTAAATAAGCTTCCTGTTGAGTTTAAAACGATTATCATTTTATGTGATGTGGAAGGATTCACCTATGAAGAATTATCTAAAATATTAGATATTCCTATTGGCACTGTTCGATCTAGGCTGTTTAGAGCACGTAATATGTTAAAAGAACATCTAAGAAAATACGCACTTAATTTAGGTTATAAAGAAAATAGATAATACCAATGAAAGAGAAATTACATCAAAATCATGCCTGTGATCAAATCATGTCTAAAGTGATATTGTCACTTGATGGCGCCTTAAGTCCAGAAGAAGAAAAAAAGTTTTTAGAGGAATTGAATCAATGTAGTGGCTGTTTAGGTAAATATGAAATAGAAAAGAGTTTTAAAGAGTTTTTAGCACAAAAAGTATCTAAATCTTGTTGTTTTGAAACTTTAGCACAAAGCATCAAACAAAAAATAAAACACAACCGCATTTAATCAAAATATCAATAAATTTGTAAGATATGCAAGTAGAAGAAATCTTACAAAATCTCCCCAAAAATAGTCATAGACATATAGCTCGAGCCATAACCATTGTTGAAAATGAGCTTACACAATATGAATACTTATTAGAACACATAAGCATACAAAACACTCCAGTAATTGGATTTACTGGATCTCCAGGGGCAGGGAAAAGCACATTAGTCAATCAATTTATTAAACGATTATTAATAGCCAATAAAAAAGTGGCAGTTATTGCTGTCGACCCTACCTCACCCTTTAATTTTGGTGCCTTATTAGGAGATCGAATTCGTATGCTTGAACACTTTAAAAACGAACATTTATTTATTCGATCTATAGCTACGAGAGGTTCATTAGGCGGATTGTCCGATAAAATCATAGAAATTATAGAAGTATGTAAATCATCTAATTTTGATTATATCTTGGTTGAAACTGTTGGAGTAGGCCAAAGTGAAGTTGAGATTGCTGGATTAGCTGATATTTGTGCCGTGTTATTAGTTCCTGAAATGGGCGATCAAATACAAAACATGAAATCAGGTATTATGGAAATTGCCGATGTTTTTGTGGTAAATAAAGCAGATAAACCAGGTACTGAGCTATTTATTAATAATTTAAAATTAATGTTACATTTTAAGGAAAACAGCCCTGAAATACCTATAATACCTACACAAGCCATTAATGATATAGGCATTGATGAATTATACTCAACAATTATTAATTTATTACAATCAGCTGATAAACAATCAGTTGATAAAAAAATCATGTTATTAGCTATAAAAGCATATAAAATGATACAAAAAGATAAGATGAAAGGCATCATTTTAAAAGATATTTACA
>CANHVE010000216.1 GCA_947464015.1 Saprospirales bacterium
AATTATAAAGATAAATAAATTCTATATAAATATTAAAAATTAAATCTTTGGGTGTATTTTTTACTATACACTAATTTGCTTCTTAGATAACAGAAAATCAATGCATATTAAATTAAATATAAATAATTCGCGAATTGCTACAAAAATTAACTAAAGAATCAATTGATAGTACGAATTATTGGAGAATAAAACTAAGACCTAGTATTTTTTATAAAAAAATCATATATTTGCAACCCGTTTTGAAGAATATTTAAAACGACTGGTCCTATAGCTCAGCTGGTTAGTAGCACCTGACTCATAATCAGGGGGTCCTTGGTTCGAGCCCAAGTGGGACCACATACAAAAAAAGCCTCTCATTAAAATGAGAGGCTTTTTTATTTGGGATAGGTCAACTAATATGCTTTCGTCAAATTAATATAATAAAATTATATAACATTTATAGATCTCTCATATACTAATTTCATCTTGTAAATCGAAAATGTTATTTTATGAAATTTAGCTTGAAAGTATCATTATATAATTTTAGTTTTATCATCGTATCTGTCCGTAGTCTGATGCGCGGCTAGTGTATGGCGACTACGGACTATTATAAAAACGAAAATTTATTAAATGGGTTCTGGTGGTTATAAAATTAGAAATCAAGCAAAAATTCATTTTCTTAGTTTTGCAACTGTTGGTTGGATTGATGTTTTTACTAGAAGTTGTTATTGTGATATTATTGTTGAAAATTTAAACTATTGTATAGCTAATAAGAATTTAGTGGTTTATGCTTGGATAATTATGAGTAATCATCTACACTTAATTGTTTCTGCTAATGAAGGGTATGAATTATCTGCTATTATTAGAGATTTCAAAAAGCATACTTCTATTACAATTATAAATGCTATTAAAACTAATATTCATGAAAGCAGAAAAGTTTGGTTATTGAAATTAATTAGAGAGGCAGGTAGTAATAATAAAAGGAATATTATTAATCAATTTTGGCAACAAGATAATAGACCAATTGAATTAAGCACTAATGATATGTTAGATACTAGATTAGATTACTTACATCAAAATCCAGTGAAAGCTGGCCTAGTAGATAAAGCTGACAATTGGGTTTATAGCAGTGCAACAGATTATTTTGGTGAAAAAGGATTAGTAAAGATTATGATTATTAATTGATTAATTTTGTTTGCGTTCTAAAAAGTCCTTAGTCGCCCCGCTCAAGCATAGCCTCAGACTATGGACAGGGGGGAGTAGATATAGGTTATTCTTTTACTAATTTATTTGTGAATACAACATTATTATTTTCATCAATTATTTTGATGAAGTACATTCCAATACCTAAAAATCTAAATTGAAACTGAAGTGTAATTTCGGACTGGTGATCTTAGCTCCATCATATCCCCAGGCTACATCGGCTCTGATAAAATATCCAAATATTGTGGTTCGCAATCCTGCACCAAATCCACTTACTACCGGATTTCTTTTTTGATAAATGGTTACTGTTATCGGTGAAGTGATAGGATCGCGTATCACATTTTTAAATAATGGATTTTCATTGGTAAACGGACTCAAACCTTCCCAAGCGGTTCCCACATCGGTAAAACCAACCAACTGGAAATTTTTGATCAACTCACTTCTACTATTCAAATTAAATAATCCTGAAAATACAGGGATACGTATTTCCGCATTTATTAATGCATAGGAATTTCCATTTCTAATATTTTGGTCAAATCCACGCATGTCGGTTGCTAAGCTCTGAAACGCATAATTGTATTGATCATTAATAGGTGTAGTAGTATTAAACTTAGGTGCTACTCCCCCGTCTACTCCTCCTAAATAATAAATCATTTTTCGTGTTCCTACAGAAGTGCTCCAAGAAAATCTAGTTGCTAAAATAATATTGCGATAGAGCTTTTCATAATGTCGAATATCCGCTCCAATAATTCCAAAATAGGCATTATTCCATCGAGGTAATTTCATTGAAAAACTAGAAGATATTTTAGTATCTGCCATCGGTATTTCTTTATGCCATTCAGTAAATAGTTTTAATCGAGTCCCTCTTCGAATATTCGTACTAATATTAAAAGTATTATCAAAAACATATTCTAATTTTAAGGAAGCCCAATTGGTAGCATAATTCGATAAAGCTAATGTTTGCTCATTCACTGCTTTGTATACGTACTTGTCATTTCTATAACCAATCCCCATTTTTACACATTGCAACACATCTATTGGATATTTCAATTGCACTTCGGCATAATTCGTTTTTACCTTATATTCAAAAGGCAAACTTGAAATATCTAAAACCGTTGTATCAAATGGCACATAAGGATTCTCAGTTCTAAATGGTTTGCTACTTCTATAATAAGTATATTTTACATCCATCCTTTTTTTCAAGTTTTCATAACTTAAAAAATATTCAGTTCCACTAAAACTAGATGGAATTCTAAAACCTCCAGTGATTCGATAATTCTCCATCAAATCAACTACGCCTAATTTAAATAACCCTCCTAGTGCAGGCATATTTGGAGTAGGATTAGTTGGATTAAACACCGCATATCGAGTTACTAATAATGTATTATCTAATTGAGCCGCTAATTTATCAGCCATCATTTTCACTATATAAGGTCGTTGTTTTGAAAACTTGAAAGTCCCTCCCATATTAGATACAGAGCCATTAGTGCTATAGAGTAAATTTTTTCTAATGCTATATTGTATAATCGAATCTTGTGTTGGATTACTGATGATATAATCAAATTCATTTTGAAATTTCTTAACTCCAGTATTTGTTGTAGTAGCATTAGATGTATTCAATTGGATAGTTTCAGTAGTATCAGAAAATCCATCTTGATACTCAAGCCCTGATATTTCATCTTTTAATGTAGTATCTATGACTTTATTATTATAATTTACTTGATAGGGTTTTGCATTTGACATAGTGGCTCTACTCGTATCAATAGTTGAATAATAAAGTTTATATCGTATGCCATCAAAATGCCATGCAGCTACTTTTAATTTTTCAAGATCAATACGCTCTTCTAATATGCTATTATTACTATTGCTGATAGGAAATGTAGTACCAACTAATTTATATACGGGCATGGTATACGAACTGTCTACGCGAATAGCACTCATATCCATAAACGAATCTATTACTTGGTCTTCATGAATAAAAATAGAATCAGAAAAGTTTTCAAACGTATCGGTATAAAAAACCATTTTGCCAGTATACCAAAAATTACTTTCAAACTTTGCAACATATCTATTAGCTATACCACTTTCATTCGAAATAAAACTAAAAAAAGAATCATTAAAATCATTTACACTATACACATCTGACCAAATGGATTGATTAGTGATTTGAGCGTAATATTGTGGTGTATAAAGTGGACTATAAAAAAATAAATTCATAGGACCTAAAGGCAATTCTTTTACTAATTTTTCAGTTCGAATCGTATCGCTTCGTCTATTGCTTTTAAACACGATGCCTTTATACAAATCAGTATGAATAAAAACGGGATCTAAATCATCCCAAAAATCATTGGTATATTGAAGTACATTCGTTGTTTTGGTATCATAACTAAAAATGTCACATTGCCCTTTTTGCAGAGCTGAAAACAATAATGTTTCATTATCACTTCCATAATGCATACTATATATTTTTTGAAATTTAGTAATAGGCTTTACTACTTTCTTTTTGGTTTTAATATTTTGAGTGAGCAATTTAATTTTATCTCTTCGCTCATAAATAATACTCAGTGCGGGGGCATCGGGTTGCCAAGCTATTAATGGATACGATTTATCTGTGAGCAAGGTACGAGTTCTATGACCAATACGAAGTATCGCTTTTGTTTTTTTCAATTTGACATCATATACATACACTTTTTTACGCCCAAATTCATCGCTACAGTAAGCTAAATAATTTCCATCTTTACTTATATCGACTTGATAATAGGAAGTGTTTTTTTTAGTATGAATATTTACGATGTCATTCCTTAATAGCAAATCCGTGTTTTCGTTGATAGGAGCATATCTTGTCACATAATATTTCATACATTTATTCAGCATTTCATTCATGGTACTACCTAAAGCGTAACTAAATGCACTATTGATATTTTTCGGATTCACACGAATAATATATAAT
>CANHVE010000217.1 GCA_947464015.1 Saprospirales bacterium
AAATTTGATAGTGTAAAAATGACCAAATTTTGCAAAATAAGACAACTTTAAGCTATAATTCAAATTGCTACAACCCTATAATTCATTATACTTCTAGCATTAACGATTACTATTCGTTCGGAATGCTAATCGATAGCCGTTCATACTCAAGTGGGACGGGGTATAGATACGGATTCAACACTCAAGAAAAGTGTGATGAAATTAGTGGAGTAGGTAATCATACCACAGCTTTATTTTGGGAGTATGATACTAGGTTGGGGAGAAGGTGGAATGTTGATCCTATTTTAAAACCTTTTTTAAGTTCTTTTGTAGTACTATCTAATAATCCTATTATTAAAATTGATCCAGATGGTGATGATGATTATTTTAATGAATTGGGCATTTATTTAGGTACTGATAATTCTAAAACAAATAATATTCAAATTGTTAATGATAATTATTTAAAAGATTCAAAATTTTTTATAGATGCTAATAAAGGAATTGTTAATAATATAACAGCAGTTAAATATTCTCAAAATTTTTCTGAATTTATAAGTATTAATTATAAATCAGGTTCATTTACAGTAGGGAGATTTAAAGCATTAACAGTATTTTCAGCTGTAATGAATAAATATGCAAAAGAGGCAGGAATAACAGAGGAAGTAGGTGTTTATAGATCTATTGGTAATGATCTTGGTCATTGGGATCCATCAAATAAAAAAATTGAAGCAAATATTCTAAAAGTAAAAGACAATAAATATGCAATTACTAATATTCTTGTGCATGAAAAAGCACATAAAGACTACAAAGGGGAAAATTCGTATTTAAGCCATGCTAATATCTATTTTACTGCATTTAAGCATAAATCTTTCGATAAGTTAGATGAAAATACCCAAATAGGTTTTATTATATCTTTTGCAGATAGAGTGATGAACCATATAATTGAAGGTTCAATGGGAAGTAGATCTGCATCAATAACTTTATTAAGTGATTTTAATAAATATTTTAATGGTAAATTTAGTATAAGTATTGATTTAACTTCTCAAGATAGTTCAATGTGGAATTATAAAATATCAACTAAAAATGGAACAACTAAACCACTATTTCCTTCAAAAATAGATAAATATGAAGACTAATATATTGTTAAGTATTCTTGTAATATTATTTTTATCATTCTGTACTAATCATAATAATATTAAATATATTATTAGTAGAAATAGTTATAGATTTTGGGATGTATACGAATTAGATAATGGTATGTATCAAAATTTTAGTAGTACCTATTTATTTACAAATAAGAATAAAGTTTATTATTACAGATATAATATAAATGAAAAAAGTAAACTTAAATTATATAATGAAGAAGATGTTGTATTTGATAATAATTGGAGTATCAATAATAAAATGGATTCAATAAAAATAAATGGAAATGATTATAAACTAGTTTACTTTTCAAATGATACTATTGTTTTATGTAGGAATGGAGGTACTAATATATATTTATTTGAGTCAACAGAATTGCATAAAGATGTAGATTTACCAAAATAAGGTAATGTAATATTCCCAATTTAGGTGTTTTATCAATGCGTATTCCATCTAAACAGAATATGCACAGGTTTGAGAATACAGGCTTTTTTACAGATTAAACTCTCTAGTCTGAAGTACGGCTAAAGTAATGGCTTATAGGAAGCTATATCAACGAATATAGTCACTAATCGATTATTACTTAATTCTCACATCTGTTTGCGATAATAATAATATCATAATATTAAATAAAAATTCTACTTTTACTTCGTACTAAAAATGGGAGGCTTACACAATCAATATGCAATGAAAAAATCAAGTAAGTTTAAAGTTAAAGATACTGCAAAGGAAGCAAACTCGTTTGTTACTGAAAAAAACATGAAAATTAAAATAAAGTAAAATGAAATTACATATAATATATATTGTATTGATATTTTTCTTTCTTCTTGGTTGTAATAGAGATTTAACAAATAATAAAATAAATGATACTAATAGTATTTGCAAAAAACATTGTTATAGTTGTCATTTTAGTAATTATAATTATGAGAATTCCCCTTCCTTCAATCTTATAAAACATAAAATTCCTGAAAATAACTTTTTAACTATTTATGGTAGAATATGAGCTGATTCATTACATAGAGATGTAGTAATTAATAAAAAGGAATTAAAGTCCATAAAAAAATATATATATCATGTTGCAATACTAAATTAAACTCAGTTCACCAAATTAGTATATCCAGAATTTCTGAGAGGAATCTGGATATGATTATAATAAATATAGATCTTTAATGTCTATAAAATTATTTAATCGTCCAATTTATGAAATTTTATATAGACCCTGCCTAGATGTGTTTAAGATATATATTGCACAATCAGAATTATAATCTATTATTATTAAAAACATATTTTACATATCCACGATGGTTATCTAAATCAATATAACCTACTCTATTTTCTATATCTATAGTATTTGTCTCATAAATATAATGAGAAGTATACAAACCGTATAAAACCATATTCTTATTTGTTAAAAAATTATAGTCTAATTTAGATTTGTCTATGGTTTTATCTGATATAAACTTAAATTGAAAAGTTGTATCATTCAATAAAAAATTATATTTTTTAGATTCTAGGATTAATTTAAATCTAACAAATTGAGTGTCCCTAATGTAAAAATAATTTGTATCTGGTATATTATTAAAGCAGAAATTAATAGTATCATATTCTGTCATGCTAAAATTAAAATAATCTATTGAATTGACTGATCCAAATGGCTTAAATAAAATTTTATTTTCATTTTTATAAATCTTACCACTCCATCCAAAATATGATTTACCAGTATCATGATTCAAGTAATTTCGAAAAACATGTATACCGCTATCTTTTAAATGAAAATTATTAGAAATTATATATCCATTATAATAAATATCTAAAGTGTCATTGTATTTTTTACGAATATTGTCAGTTAGATTCTTTTTGTTATTTTTATCAATTTGTTTACAATTCACTATACCAAGAATAAAAATAATAGTCAAAATGATTTTATTTAGATACTTTTTCATATTTTTTATCAAGTATTAATTCAATTTCTTTATAATTTTTGTATGATTCTGAATTTTTTAAACTTGGAGATTCCATTGTTTCTTTGTATGTTGGAGATGACCAATCTCTAAGCTTGCTATATTCATAATGTTCATCATATGCTTCTTTTACTATTCCATTAAGCTTATTTGTACCATGAGCGCCTTTTTCATGACAAAGTGCATGAGCACCCTCACCAATATAATTTTTAACTACTGTATAATCAATTTCACGGGTAAATGGATTTATTTCTTTTTTAATATTTGGATTTTCTGAATTTAAGTAATTATTATTAAATGAGTTTTCTTCTTTTTTATAAAAAATATCTGGCATAAGTTCTTTATTTACAAATTGTTTTGCTATACCAATCATTAATACTTTTCTTCCTTTATTTAGTAAATTGTTTACATCAATTAAAACAGATTTAGAAGGGTTTGTGGCTACAAAACCATCTTTTTCTAGATCTTTAATATTATTAATCATAAATGTCTCGCCATAAGTTCCAGCACCAGTATGTCCATCAGCACCAACAGTAAAATCATCAGCTCTTAAACCTCCTGCATAAGTCATTTCATTATCCAATACATAATAATACACATCAATTTTATTTTGTGATAACAAAACTTTATTAAATTTTTTTGACACTGTAGTTGAATTTGAAACTTCTAATATAAGCTGAAATAAAAAACTATTATTCAATTCCTCTTGATAATATTGTTCTTCAAGCCCATCAAAATCTAATGCCCAAATTGGTTTGTTACCTGCAAACTGATATGGCGTATACCAAGGATAAGATTTAGTCAACGGATCCACACTCAAAAACTTCCCTAATCTTGGATTATATATTCTAAAACCATAATCATATTGGTTGCCATTACCATTTATTTCATTATCTTTATATTTACCATTGAATCCATATCTATAGCCCGTCCCACTTGAGTAAGAGCGGCTATCGATTAGCATTCCGAACGAATAGTAATATGTCGAGTGTTGAATTTTCAATGTTGAAGGTTGAATGGTTGTTTTCT
>CANHVE010000218.1 GCA_947464015.1 Saprospirales bacterium
TAATAATTATAAAATAAATTATATTGGTATTTTCCAATAAAAAATTAAGAATTATACTATGGCAATAGAAGAAGCAAGAAATCTACATGTATCTGATGACCATCATCACGATGCAAGTCATGATGATCATCATCATGAACCTGAAACCTTTTTGACAAAATATATTTTTAGTCAAGATCATAAAATGATTGCGAAGCAATTCCTTTTTACAGGTATGTTTTGGGCAATTGTAGGAGCCTTTTTCTCCGTATTGTTTAGAATGCAATTAGGCTGGCCCGATACAAGTTTCCCATTTTTAGAAGCAATTTTAGGTAAGTGGGCTGAAGGAGGTAAAATTAGTTCAGATTTTTATTTAGCATTAGTTACTATGCATGGTACTATCTTAGTATTTTTCGTTTTAACAGCTGGGTTATCTGGTACATTTAGTAATCTTTTAATTCCTTATCAATTAGGTGCACGTGATATGGCTTCAGGCTTTATCAATATGCTTTCTTATTGGTTCTTTTTCTTCTCAGGAGTAGTAATGTTTATCTCTTTATTTGTTCAAACAGGTCCTGCTTCAGGTGGTTGGACAGCTTATCCACCAATCAATGGTGTAAGAGATATAGCAGTAAATCAAGGTTCTGGTTTAGGATTAGATTTATGGATACTAAGTATGTCATTATTTATTATCTCAGTTTTATTAGGAGGTCTAAATTATGTTGCTACTATTTTAAACTTACGTACAAAAGGGATGACAATGTGGAGAATGCCATTAACAATTTGGGCATTTTTATTCACAGCTGTATTAGGAATCTTATCATTCCCAGCATTATTAGCTGCAGTTGTATTAATGCAATTTGATAGATTATTTGACACTAGTTTTTACTTATCTGATTTAGTAATTGGAGGAAAATTGATTCCTCATCATGGTGGATCACCAATTTTATTCCAACACTTATTTTGGTTCTTAGGTCACCCAGAAGTATACATCATTATTTTACCAGCAATGGGATTAGTAAGTGAGATTATGAGTGTTCACGCTAGAAAAGCAATTTTTGGATACAGAGCAATGGTAATATCTATTATGGCTATTACAGTATTAGCCTTTTTAGTATGGGCTCACCACATGTTTATCTCTGGTATGAATCCATTTGCTGGTTCAATATTCGTATTATTTACCTTAATCATTGCTGTGCCAAGTGCCGTAAAAGTATTTAACTGGATTACTACTTTATGGAGAGGTAATTTACGATTAGAAAATCCTGCCATGTTATTTAGTATTGGATTCGT
Source organism: Saprospirales bacterium (assembly GCA_947464015.1). Classification (GTDB taxonomy): domain Bacteria; phylum Bacteroidota; class Bacteroidia; order Chitinophagales; family CAMDFR01; genus CAMDFR01. The sequence continues at coordinate 1,273 of CANHVE010000218.1, forward strand.
ATCCATGTTTATTTCAGGAGGTTTAACAGGTATATTTTTAGGTAACTCAGCAATTGATATTCCTTTACATGATACTTATTTCGTAGTTGCCCACTTCCATATCGTAATGGGTGTAGCTGCATTCTTTGGAATGTTTGCAGGGGTTTATCATTGGTTCCCTAAAATGTTTGGTAGACATTTAAATACAACATTAGGATATATCCATTTTTATGGAACCCTAATAGGTGCTTATGCAATTTTCTTCCCAATGCACTTTATGACGGGTATTCCAAGAAGATATGCACGTTTTGATAATTTTGAATTCGCAAATAACTTTACTGATTTGAATAAATTTATCAGTATTGCTGCTATTTGCGTGTTTATTCTTCAATTAATGTTTGTTGTAAACGTAGTATACAGTGCTTTTAGAGGAAGAAAAATGAAAACTTTAAATCCTTATGGTGCAACTACTTTAGAATGGACTACTCCTGTAGAACATTTCCATGGTAATTGGCATGGAGAGATACCAGAAGTACATAGATGGCCATATGATATGGGTGTAAATGGTAGAGAATTTATTCCTCAAGATGAACCATTAGCTGAAGGCGAAGTTTCGCATTCATAAAAACAAATATTGATTAAAGTGAGAACTATTACATTACATATAAGTAACTTAATTTTAGCGAAAGCTAAAGATTATAATATGTTGTTCAAAATTGGATTAACCAACTTTGTAGTATTCTCATCTGTAATCGGATATATGGTAGGTGCTGATAAAATTAAATTTATACCAGTGTTGATGATTGCATTATGTGGGTACTTAATAACAGGTGCTGCAAATGCAATTAATCAAATTATAGAAAAAGATATTGATAAATTGATGGATAGGACCATGAATAGACCATTACCTACTCAACGAATGTCAATTGTTGAAGCATCTTTAATAGCTGGTATTGCTTCTATCAGTGGTGTTTTATTGATTACATTCTATTTTAATACTACAGCTGGGTTATTATCAGCGTTATCTTTAATTAGTTATGCTTTTTTGTATACACCCTTAAAACGTTATAGTAGTATTGCTGTTTTTATTGGTGCTATACCTGGGGCTTTACCTCCAATAATTGGTTATATTGCCGCAACTACTCATTTAAATCAATTTGCATTTTTATTATTTTTAATTCAATTTATTTGGCAATTCCCTCATTTTTGGGCAATTGCATGGTTGAAATATGAAGATTATAAAAAAGCAGGAATTATGCTTTTGCCAAGTAAAGGAGGTAAAAATAGAAGCTCAGCTTTAATGTGTGTTATCTATGTAATTGCATTAATAGTGGCAGGATTTTTACCATTTGTTTTTTCACAAATTGGAATTATTGGTACTTTAATATTAAGCGCTACAGGAATATTGTTTTTAATTCCTGCAGTTAGATTATTCTATACACAAGATGATAAAGATGCAAAAAGATTAATGTTTGCTTCTTTATTGTACTTGCCAGTGTGTTTGTTCGTTGTCTTATTAGATAAAATTTAATTAGAATCATGGCAGTAAGTTTAAATAAAAATATGAATCAACCAATGGAGAATGGCTCAGGCATTCATCCTAAGAAGTTCATGATGCTTATTTCTATGGTATCTATGAGTATGTTGTTTGTTGCCTTAACAAGTGCATTATTGGTAAAAAAAGGGGATACCATTAAATGGGTTAACTTCCATTTGCCATCTACTTTTTTAATAAGTACAATTGTAGTTATACTAAGTAGTGTAACTATACAATGGGCATATTCATTTTATGTAAAAGGACAAGATCAATATAAACTATTATTATTTGTAACATTAGTATTAAGTATCATTTTTACATCCTTACAATATTATAGTTGGATTCAACTTAAAGAACTAGGTTTTGCTCTTAGTGGTAATGTATCTGGAGATTTTGTATATATGATTACTGGCTTCCACTTAGCTCACTTATTTGGTGGTATGGTAGCTTTATTTATTACCTGGCTAAAGCATTTGAAAAAGTTAAGTCCAATTGATGAATTAAAACGTATTGCAGATATTAATAAAAAAATAAATTTAGAAGTATTAATTATATTCTGGCATTTCTTAGGAGCGCTATGGATTTACTTGTATGCTTTTTTATATATAGTATATAATACATAAAAAATAAAATTAAAATTATGGCAACAGCTACAGCACATAACGATGAATCAACTACACTTTGGAATGGTGGTGGGTCTCCATTTAAAGTAAGTTATGGCAAAATAATGATTTGGTATTTTTTGATTAATGATACCTTTACATTTGCCTCTTTTCTATTAGCATATGGTGCAATTAGATACACAAACTTAGACATCTGGCCTAAATCTAGTGAAGTATTCAGTTCTGTTCCTATTCCATTTGCAGGAATAGATAAATTAGAGCATTTACCATTAGTGTTTGTATCTATTATGACGTTTATTTTGATTTTTTCTTCATGGACTATGGTTCGTGCAGTTCAAGAAGGTCACCAAATGAATAAAAATGGTGTTATCAAATGGTTAATCCCTACTATTATGGGTGGATTAGCATTCTTAGGTTGCCAATATTTAGAGTGGTCTCACTTAATTGAAGAAGGAATGACTTTAACATATTGCCCATTTGGTAAATTAGGAAATGGTGATCCGGTAAGTTTTGGAGCATTATTCTTTTTAATTACTGGATTTCACGGATTACACGTATTATTTGGTGTAATACTAAATTCTTGGTTATGTTACGAAACAGCTAATGGCACATTCCAAAAAAGAGGTCATTATGAAATGGTAGAAAAAATTGGATTATTTTGGCACTTTGTAGATTTAGTTTGGGTA
>CANHVE010000219.1 GCA_947464015.1 Saprospirales bacterium
AATGCAGGTAGTTGTGAGAGTTTGGAAATATCTTTCAATTCATTATTGCTCAAGTTTATTTCAATCAAATGCTGTAAAGGCATAAGAAACGACAAATCATTAATTTTTAAATTTGAAGCATTCAACGATTGAATAGCCTGTTGCTGATCTAATTTCGAAATCATTCTATAACTTATTTGTCTTCTATAGGTGAGCGAACGAAAATCATGTTGATTATATTTTATGAGAATGTTACTCATTTTAGTATCTAGTATTTTTTTCAATACGGGTTTTCTAAAATCTGTATCTGGCAAACTTTGATAATAATTCCAAACTACTGGAAAATTATTTTCATTAAGTTCTCCCATATAATCAGCATCTAAGTAGAAATCATTTGATTTTTTGGCTCTATATACATTATAGGCTGCTATATAATAATTCCAATCAATAATAGATAGTATACTTAAGGATATATATATGGCCCACATATTCTTACGAAACAGAAATACATTCTTTTTTTGAAAGGCAATTTTATATAAACATAGTAGTAAACCAAGTATACTCAAACCTAAATAAATAAATACCCCTACTCGTTTTTCTGTGAGTGAATAGGTATCAACATACATTTTATTACGCATTAATGTAGATAATACTAAAAATACATTTTGGATAATCCATATATATGCAAGAGCTTTTAAAAATTTATTATTGGAATAAAAATTTAATGCCCCTCTAAAAAATAGCAGAATGATTACAATTGCAAGAATGATAGACGTAATCAATGAACTGATACCACTATGTATATACTCAGAATAAGTAAGTCCGTTTGGCAAAGTAGTACTTGACCAGGTATACATAATATCTGTAATATTTACACTTAATGTTAAAATAATGAGTAAGGCAAATAAAATGATGGCTGTAATGGATTCATTTTTTAATGACATAAATTTGCTTTCATGCTCATTATCGGCTTCCATATAGGTATTACTAAGATTTTCATTTAATTCGCTATCTTTTTTCTTAATAATATCAATAGCGCGTTGTAAGAAAAATGGATAAGTAAGGAGTAATCCTAATATGGTAAATCCGATCCATTCCACAGAAATAAAATCTAAATTGATTTGGTCAGATATGTTTTTAAAAACAATATTACTTTCTCTGTATAAAAAAAAGAATATAAAAAATATGGCAACGGGTATGATACTTAAAAGTGCTTTTCTAATCCAATGATTTTCTTTTTGTAAAGATTCATCTACTTGATTTTGCTTTTTAAAGATGTCGTATAACATATAAGCAAATACACTTATCTGAGAAAATATGCCATGAAAAAAATTTGCTAGAATAGAATTCTCAGGATGAATTGCAGAAGCTGCTGTAAGAATTAAGGAGAATACATTCATCACTACACTAAAATTTGAGCTATGTAAATACACCGAAAATGAGGTAAGTAATGATAAAGAAGAGCTCAATAAAAAAACTTTATTTTTCAATAAACTATTATCTCTCAACAATAGCAGAAGGACTAGTATAATTGTATAGATAAATAAATTGATTCCAATTAGTTGATGATAAAAAAGCAAACTAAAAGCTGCGGTTGCCAATAAAATAAAATAATCGTTCTTTTTCATAAAAAATATGTTTAGGTTAAAAATGTATATGTTGAAATAATTTAAGATCTGCTTTTTTTTGAAAAATGAGTTTTTTGGTAGCCACCAAATCTTCTTTTAATAAATGTTGAAAATCCCAGTTATAAAATCTGTACGCATTCTTTCCTCTTCGATATGCTTGTATATAACTAGTAAAATATTCGGGCAACAAAATAGAACCTGCTATAATAGTAGCCAATTGAAATAGACTTCTTTTCCCATTTCCCCATAAAAAAAACTGCATGCGAATTTCATCCATTGGATGCGTTGAATAATCGGTTAGAATATGATACACATCATGTCGTTCAAACTTGGGCATTAACTGCAATTGAAGAGCTTGCAAAAAAAGATGTAGTTGAAATCCTAATGAATTTATAGGATATTGCATTAAATCAGCTTGCTGAATGTCCCATGCTTGTTTATTGGATTTAAAATATTTTTTATAGAATACATTTGATCGTTCTACCAATAAACCTGGTAGTTCTATACGTGAAATTTTTATATTTAAAAGTGCTTTGTATTTCAAAGTGTTCATACAAAAAAAAGGTTTTATTTTTTATGTAATAATTTTTCTAATGCTTTAATATGATCTTGAAAAGCTTTTTTGCCTAGTATACTTACCTGATAAGTCGTTTTAGTTTTTTTACCTACAAATTCTTTTTTTACTAGTACATAATCTAATTTTTCTAAGGCACTAATATGGCTGGCTAGATTACCATCCGTTAAATCTAAACGCTCTTTCATTTCATTGAAATCAACTTCCTCATTAACCAATAAAATAGACATGATACCCAGCCGAACTCGGTTATCAAATGCTTTATTCAATTGTTCAATAATATTTTTCATAAAATAAAATTCATCTATCCCTTAGGCTTTAGTATCATATTTAAAATACATAATAACACCGTAAAGAATATGTAATATACCAAAACCAAGTATCCATAATTCAAACCCAAACCCAATATAAAATACGCCAATTAATCCTAAAGTGATTTCTGAAATGCCCAAATAACGAACTTCTTTATGTGTGTATTTACCAGCATTAAAACATGCAAAGCCATAAAACAATAAAGTACTAGGAGCTACTAATCCAAATAATCCCCATTTTAATAATGCGATACAAAATACTCCTCCTGCCAATAAAGGAATCATTAAATTAACTAATAATCTTTTGGAAGTACTATCCCATATTTTAATTCCTTTTTTTCTAGATTGTTTTATGGTAAAATACAAGCCGCAAGTGATAGATAAAAAGGCAACAATACAAGCATCTGCTATTAAGAATACTAAATCATCCCACATGGTGTGTCTTGGAAAAGAGGTAGCAAATTCACTATATGCACTTCCAATAGAACCTAAGTATATATAAGCTACTACAGAACCAATGATAGCAAAACAGCCAGCAAATACGCCTGTTAATCCACTTAAAGAAATAAAGCGAGAAGATTTTTCCATCATATCTTTGATATAATGAATATCTTGAAGGGTAGATTGATTATCTTTTGTCATTTTAAAAAGTGCTTTGTAATACAAAGTTATATATAAAAATCAAAATGTCAATAGCTAGTTAAAATAAATTTTATGCTAGTAAACTAAATAATAAATGGTGCAGATAGGTTTTGATATATTTTTGATAGTCTTGATTCTTAATATCCGTTAAACGTGGTAAATGCAAACTAAAATAGAGTTGATTGTGTGATGTTTCAATGAGCGTACTACTCAAGGAATGAGGATATTTATATTTAGGTTGATATTCTTTTATCAATTGAGCTATATAAGCACATAAATCTTTATAGGGTTGAAAAAACTGTTCTTTATTAATAGCATCTATCTCTTTTACTAAATATACTTTACTACTTTCTACCATAACGATTTCATTCAGCCATTTTTTATTATAATCTGTCTTAGTACTGCTTATAGGTAAGTCGCTAGTAAGTATATCCAATAACATTTCTAGCTTTAGTTTAGTACTGGTAATATTTTGCACTCTATATTCAATTAAAAACTGCATATAATACCAATACCAGTTTAATATATATAACAACAAACGATGTTTATTCTCAAAATATCTATAAATAGTGGCTTCTGTAGTTTGAATTTCAATAGCTAACTTTTTAAAAGTAAATTGTTCAAAACCAATAGTATAAATTAAATCAATAGCTTTCTTAACTATTAATTTCCCTAAATCACTGGATTCAGGATCTCTTAAATAGATCTTATTATTGATTGGAAATGAAACTTGAAACTCCATAATATTTTACAAATATAATAATTTTTATAGTAATACAACCATTTAATATATTTTAACAATCATACGTAATAGTATTACTATCATTTATTGTATTAATACTTATATTTGTATCGAAATAAAAAATCATATGTTACACAGTAATTATTTAAATAAGCTATGGAAGATTGTAGATCTTGAAAAAGAAGAAATTGGTTCTGTATATTTTTAT
>CANHVE010000220.1 GCA_947464015.1 Saprospirales bacterium
TTAATTAAGAATTAAGAATTAAGAATTTATACCTTCTGATTTGAAATTCGGAATGAAAGGTTTTTCCCACAGGGGGTTTCAACCCACTGCATTATACAAAGATTGCTCACTTCCTTGGTTATTATACCACAGCATTTTTTTTAATTTGAGTACGTAAGATTTATACTAAATGAGTACCAAGGTATTGATATATATATTTATCTTTGATATAACAAAATCAATAAAAGATGAAAAAAATCGCATTACAACTCTCCTTAATAAGCCTATTGATAGTTGCTACATTAAGTCTGAAAGCCACTTGTCACGCAGCATTTAGCTGGGATGAAACAGGATTACGTACCGTTGCATATACGTCAAGTAGCACTGGCGGATATAATCCTGCCTACTCGCTTTGGCGCTTTGGTGACGGAACCACTTTTACAGGTGCAGGAAATCCTTCTAAAACATATACCTCATATGGTGTATATAACGTATGTTTAATTTTAAGAGATTCGACTGGTAGTGTCTGCGACTCAACGTGTAATACCGTTCGTGTCGATTCATGTTTCGGGATGTTTCGAGTTACTTATAATTGCCGAGATAGTGTGGTTATTGAAGTGCAACATGGTTTAACTACTGTTGCTAATATTCATTGGGGCGATGGTGCTACTACCTTCACTGGTATGGGATCTTCTTGGAATATTCGTTCATTCGGACATCGTTATACTGCTTCCGGTGTTAGAGATATTAGTTTAACAATCCCTATGTTTTTCGGCCCTTGTTCTGGAATTAGCGATACGTTTACACGAAGTGTATCCGTGATTATTCCACCTGTTCCTAATTTTAGTAGAGCACAATATGGCGATTCAGTTTATTGCGTTCATACCTCTGGAGGATTGACTTCAGGTGGTTTTGGTACTAGCTCATTCGGCATTAGCTGGTGGAATTTTGGTGATGGTACGCCTTATTTCTTTGGCGATATTTATCCTGATACTACACAAGGTCATCGTTATACTACTCCAGGTACTTATATCCTAAAACATTGGATAACTAACTTCGCCACTAGTGGTCCATGGTGCGCAAGTGATACTACGTATGATACCATTCGTATAGGTTGTACGGTTCATGCTATTTTCAATACGTCTCCAACGTCTCCTATGATTGCAACTTCACTTCCTACTCCAGTTATTTTATATAATACTACTACTGGAAGAACGAGTAATATGATTTATCAAATATTATTAGATGGTTCTGTTTATGCTAATATTTCTTATACATCTGTATACACCATGCTTATAACAAGTTATGGTTCTCACACTATTTGTATGACAGCTTATGACACAATTACGCATTGCTTAGATGATACATGTATCACTTTTGTTGTCAATCCACCAGGAGGTTGTCACGCAAGCTTTACCTATACGGTAAACTGTAATACATTAACCTTACATAATACTTCTACTGGAGCAAGATCTTATTATTGGAGCTTTGGCGATGGTGGTACGAGTGCAGATACCAGTCCAGTTCATATTTATACAGATACTTTATTGTATCACTATATTACCTTATACAACTTAGATAGTAGTGGTCATGTTTGTGACAGTATTCGTCAAATCATTACGATGCCTCGTATTGATACCATCAGCGGTTTTGTATGGTATGATAATAATGGCAATGGAGTTAAAGATGGTACGGAAACTTTCAGAATAGGTCAACAAGTTCGTATCTATTATGCAGGTACTGCTACACTTGTAACAACTGCTGTGACTAATTCTTTTGGACAATATAGTGTTACATTACCTCGAGGTAACTATGATATATTTTTAGGGCCATTATCTAGTCCAAGCTTAACGCAAACTTATCCTGCTGCTCCAACTTATTACACGTATCATGCGCTAGGATTTTGCGATCATATTGATCCTTTACGTTTTGGTGTTATCGATTCGTCAATGTTTAGAATCTATATCAGTGGATATGTATATGAAGATAATAACAATAATGGGATTAAAGATGCAGGTGAACCTGGTTTCAGTGGTCAACGTGTATATATCGGTGCATATAGCGCCATCACCAATATCTCTGGTTTTTACTATATAGTAGTTCCTCGTAATAATTATCCAATTTCATATATCATACCTGGAACTTTACCTGGATATAATTATACTTCTCCATCTGTAATCAATCTAGTGCCAATCGCTGGTATATATGGATACGCCAATAATAATTTTGGAATCAATGATACAGCAGTGGTTAATAATCTTTGTTCTGATTTGGTGCCTGTTACAAACGTTTCACCATTGGGTCCAATCTGGTATAGATTGTATGTAAATAATACAGGAACAACTACGATGAGCGGTACTGCTACAATGTATTACGATTCAAGATTTATTTACAATAGTTCTTCTCCAAGTGGTGTTCATGATGGAGTAGGTCATACGGTTACTTTTACTTTCAGTGGATTATTACCTCATAGTTCTACTTCTTATTTTATAAGATTTAATAATCCAACAAGCTTAGTTGCAGGTGATGCAGTGTTTAACGTGTCGTTAGTAGAAGCAGCAGCTGGAGTTACTGAAGCTGAATATGCTTGTAATATGGATACTTTACACCAAATTGTAGAAGCTTCTTGGGATCCAAATGATAAGCATGTTAGTCCAGTAGGAGTAGGCTCAAGTGGATTTATTGCTGATAATACAACGCTAAATTATACCATCAATTTCCAAAATACAGGTACTGGTCCTGCTGTGAATATTATTCTAATTGATACTATCAGCACTAATTTAGATTTAGAAACATTTGAATTGAAAGCTTCTTCTCATGATGTACGTACTCAAATCAATGGTAGAGAATTGAAATTCTACTTTGATGATATTATGTTGCCTGCCGAAACAGTGGATGCTGAAGGTAGCAAAGGGTATGTAAGTTATTCTATACAAACAGTTCCATTCTTAGCAGAAGGCACTACCATAAATAATACTGCTGATATTTATTTTGATTTGAATGTGCCTGTTCGTACCAATACAACATTAAATACGATTACTTATAAATTAGCTATTGAAGATATTGCTTCTGATATCCATTTCAATGCCTATCCAAATCCATTCAATGCATCTATTAACTTTAGTATGGATGGTTTGAAAAATGGTAGAGCTCAAATCCTGATTTTTGATGAGTTAGGCAATCAAGTAGTTGAAAGAACTTTCGATGCACAAAGTACTTTTACTAAAGTGCAAATTGAAACTTCTCACTTAAGTAATGCAGTATATTTCTATCAATTAATTCAAGATAATAAAGTCATGAGTCAAGGTAAATTGATTAGACAATAATACATGAACATGTCTATTTAGAAGGCACGCCAATGGCGTGCCTTTTTTATTTATATTAAAAAGTACTAATCGATAAATTGATTAGTTGATTAGGCCAATATATAAGCCAGTAGTATAATGAATTTCTACTTGATTGTTGTGCTGATATTGCTGAAAGATGAGTTGTAATTCGTTAATCATATTCTCATAGCTTGCTGCATTTGAGTTTGGAATATAGGAAGAAGATAATAACCTTCCTTTTAAACCTGTAAAATCAAATCGTTGTACATTAGGAAATGTTTTCTTTTCAAATGTATGAGGAGTAAAAAATTCTTGAATGATTGCATCACTAATATTTCTATGATCAATAGAAGTATAATCAGTAGCGTATTTCAAAATTAATGCTTCATAGGCTTTTAAAAAATCAGTATTTACTAATCGTTCATTCCAACATAAGAGTACTAAAGCCTTATCTTTACCAATACGTATACATTCTGATTTAAAGGATTTGGCATCAAACCAATGAAAAGCTTGTCCAGCTATAATTAAATCAAAGGAATGAGCTGCTAATCCTGTTTCTTCTGCTTTTCCATCAATACTTGTAAATGTAGGATAGGAATGAAGCAAGTTCTCTGCGGCTTGTCGCATTTCATCATTAGGTTCAACAGCAGTAACTGCATATCCTGCATCTAAAAATAATTTGCTTGATATACCAGTACCACTTCCTATATCTGCTATATTCCACATGCTATTCAA
>CANHVE010000221.1 GCA_947464015.1 Saprospirales bacterium
TTAAGTAATTATTTTTTTACTTTCTCTACTAAAGCTTTGAATGCTTGAGGGTCATTCATAGCCATATCAGATAAGATTTTTCTATCTAAATTGATATTGTTTTCATTTAATAAATTAATGAAAACAGAATAACTTAATCCATGCTCTCTCACACCAGCATTGATACGAGTGATCCATAATTTTCTGAAATCACCTTTTTTCTGTCTTCTATGAGCATATGCATATGATAAACCTTTTTCTACGGCATTTTTTGCTACAGTATGAACGTTTTTACGTCTTCCAAAATAACCTTTAGCTAATTTGAATATCTTTTTTTTCCTTGCTTTACTTGCTACTGCGTTTACTGAACGTGGCATCCTATTATTATTTTACTGTTTTAAATGAATATTAATTTTGAGCTGCTAGCATTCTTTTTACTCTTGCTTCATCAGCTGAATGTACTAAAGTACTACCAGTTAAATTTCTTTTTCTGTCTTTAGATCTATTGTCAAGCAAGTGTCTTTTAAACGCCTGACCTCTTTTTACTTTTCCTGAGCCTGTAACTTTAAACCTTTTTTTCGCTCCGGAATTTGACTTCATCTTTGGCATAACTATAAAAATTTTGGATGGCAAAGGTAATTCTTTTTTATTAAAAAGTTTATTATTACCTATTTTTTTTTATTAAATAATAGAAAAAAGGTAATAAGTAGCCTAAAATTAGGTTTTTAAGCCATTTATTACCTTTAATAATGGGAATAAATATTAATCTTCAGCCAATACGATGATATAATCTTCTGGGCTAAAAGTTACTGTTTCATTTTTATTTGGATTGATTTTCACCCCAAAATGTTCTTCTGAATTAGATGATTCTGATGAAATTCTATATCCAATTGCAATTTCATTAATTGTAGCAGCACTTTCAAGTACTGTATAGAAGTTCATATCTTCACCTGTTTTAACGTATCTACTTACTGGTTTTAAGTAGATTTCAGAACCATCAGCTTCGAATAAAATATCATATACTTTTTTCAAATCTTTATTTTCGCTTAACTGACTTAACATCAAACTGATTAAATTGTCGCTCACAATAAAGTCATCTGCCTTAGCTACCACGCCTAAATCACGATTTCTGATATCTAACATTTCCGATACGATACTGAAATCTTTATTTGCTTTTTCACTCATAGCACGTAAATGGAGTAAACAAATTAAGGTTTTTGCATCACTTTCTTGAATGTCCATTCCTTCGGTATAACTTAATAAGATGATATGATGATAAGAAGCTACATCTAAACTTTCTAAAGTTGCTCTATCTATGATATCGCCTTTTTTATAAGTTAAACGTTGTTTTTGTAATAAGCCTTTAAGTTCATTAATATCTTCATCTATTTCTACTCCATCAGCTAAAATAAGCACTTCTGAGCCACTAGATACATAATTATCTAACTCTTCGATAATACGAATACCTCTGTTATTCCAACCTAAAATCAATGTTTTTTCTACACTGCTTTCATCGCTTTCGCTACGTGAAAATAAATTTGTTTCGATATTGAAATTAGATTTACCACTTACTTTTACGGTATCATCGTCTTCACTAATAGCTATCACTTGGTCACCATCATTGATAATTTTGTCCATAGGAGGATTGATTAATACTTCTTCATCTGCTGTAAATAAACCGATTACAGAAGAAGTTTCATATGCAAATAATGAATCTTTAAAGGTTTTATTCACTAAAGATTTTTCTTCACTAAAATAAATTTCATCTCCTTCAAATTGTAATAATTCAGAGTATACTACGCTTAAGCCTGATTGACGACAAGTTTGCGCTGTGATACGAGAAATTAAATCAGAAGATAAAACGAAAACCGTTTCATCATTACCTACTAAATCAGCCGCTTCCATATTTTTAGGATCTTTGATTTCGGCAACGATATGATAAGGTTCTTTTTTTCTGTTTTTACCATTGGTGATGGCTAATACAGATTTAATTACATACGTATCGGCATTAGATTCTTCGCTACCTAAAACGATGATAGAACGTGCTTCATTTGGATTTACAACAGCTATAGCGCTTGATTCTAGAGGACTTCCACTTCTACAAATAACTTTAGTGTTTCCGAAATTTTCAATTTTCTCTCTAATTTCGTCATCCATTTCTACTTTGTCTCTATCCGCTAAAATCACAATACTTGGATTTTTTTGATTAGAATTTGCTTCGATTAATTCTTTGATAATTGAGAATACTTTTTCTGACCAACCTAAAATTAGTGTGTGATTACTTTCTAATACTTTAGATTTTCCTTTTTTCATTTCATCTATTTGTTCATCAATACCACTAGAAATGGTACCAATTAAGATGGAGATTAAGAAAATCCCTGTTAAGGTTGCGATAAAACGAACAATTCTAAAACCCCAATTATCTTCAGGGTCACCACCCATGGTACCAGAATCTAAGGTAGCCATTAAACTTTGCCATGAACTTTCAATAAATCCTGTAATCGTTCTTGGTTCATGATCAGATTCTGGAGTTTTGATTCCGAATAAAAATAAAATAAAGCCACAAATAAGTACCATTACTAAGGATACAATTGCAAGCCATTTTATTACTCCGCCTGGTCCACCAGACATAGTGTTTTCAAAATAATAGCGAATCTTTTCGCGCATTGTTGGTTTTGACATGATTTTATTAAGATTTTGGTTAAGGGGTAAAAATAACTAAAAACTTGTGTTTCGGATGCATGTTAAAATTTTTAAGTTAATTCTGTTCTATATTTGTAGGAAGTATTCACAATCAATTAACAGTAGCATGAGTTTTTTATCAAAAGTTAAGCAAATATTAGGCATTGGGACTATATCTGTTAAATTAGATGTTGTAACCCAAGTCAGTGCCTCTTTAGGTGAATTATCAGGAAGCCTCATTATACGAGGTAAAAGCGTACAGAAGATAAAAAGTATTGAAATAAAATTAGAAGAAGAAATCATAAGTGGTAAAGGCGATTTAGCTAAGTCCTCTTTTTTCACCATAGGAACTTGGAGAGACAATAATTTATTTATGATACAAACGAATGAAGAAAAAATAATTCCATTTCAAATTTCATTTCATATACACCAAAGTGCATCAGATAAGTTAGCACAAAAGACTGGTATTGCTGGAGGAATAGGAAAATTGGCTCAGATGACTTCGGGAACTAGAAGTGTTTATACATTAAAAGCCATTGTAGATGTAGAGGGAGCAAAACTAGATCCACAAGATTTTATGACGATACAAATGATTGCATAATAAAGTATAATAACCAAAAAAATATGAAATACTTGCTCTATCCATTTTACGCTGTTTGGACTATTTGGTGTGCCATAGTATTTTTTTTATTAGCCTTTGCTATGTTTCCTTTTTTGTATGTGGGTGTTACTTTTGGTGGACCAAAAACGCTGAAAGCAATGCATTATTTACCCTGTTATGTGGCACAAATTGCTTTGTTTTTGTGGGGTGTACGTGTAGTAGAACATCATAAGGAGCGTATAGATAAAAACAGACAACTCATTTTTGTTGGAAATCATCGATCCTATGTGGATGCATTAATTTCTGGTCAAGTTATTAAAAATTATAAAAAGTATATCGGTAAAGCAGAAGTGCTGAAATGGCCTGTTTTAGGCTATTTGCTAGATAAATTATATATTCCAGTACAGCGTGATAATAAAGATTATCGAGCATGGAGTATGGAACAATTATATGTAAAAGCCAAAGAAGGAGCAAGTATTGTGATATTCCCTGAAGGTACTAGTAATAATACGAATAATCTTTTAAAACATTTTCATGATGGAGCTTTTCGACTTGCCATCCCTACTAAAATTCCAATAGCAGTATTTACTATTATAGGTGCTGGTGAGATATGGCATCGAGACACTATACTAATTAAACCAGGTAAAGTAGAAGTATATTGGAGCGAAATTATTGAGATGGATTCGTATCAATCGATTGAAAA
>CANHVE010000222.1 GCA_947464015.1 Saprospirales bacterium
AAATGGAAGCCGCTTTTAGTCTTCTGTATTCACTTTCCACTTGACCTTCTCTTCTACTTGGCCAATGATTGACATATACTTGTAAGATCGTACCAGTAGTAGTTTCAAAAGTAGCATGTAAAATCAATCGAGTTCTAAAATCAGGAACGGTATCAACCGTTACATATAAATATTCTTCCTTTATTAGTTTAGCTAAATCCTTATTATAAATCAAAGCCACATCAATTCCTCTATCATCTGGTGAGTTTTGATGTACAATGCCTAAATTATACTTTTTCAAACTCGCTTGATTAATTAAATCTTGAACTACATTACGATTTTCAATTTCTGATAGTCCGATGAATAGTGGAGCGTCATTTGAACAAATTGATGAAAGTACTTCAGAGGTATGATCTAAATGCGTTTGATAAATTTGAGAGGTATATTTATAAGCGCCATTAGGTAAAAAATCACTATCATTAGTAGCTGGATCATCTATGGTATCAAATAAATTTTCTGTATTATAGAAAATTACTTTATAATGAGGCATTAATTTTTGAGGACTTGCTGCAAAACTGCTTGCTGAAAGTATCAGCAAAAAAAGTAAGATTTTATTTTTCATAACGAAGCACTTGACAATTTTCTTGCCAAAGATAAGGGGAATAATTCTAGTTGAAAGAAACTATTCTTAACAGATTAGTGTTTTAGTATTAATTTTGTTAAACTTAAACTTAAATTAAACTTTAGATATGAAAGAAGTAACAGTACAAGAATTAAAGAGTATGATGGATGCTCATGAAAACTTTCAGTTGATTGATGTTCGTGAGCCACATGAAGCTGAAGCATGTTCTATTAATGGAGAATTGATTCCTATGGCAGAAGTACCTTCTAATATTGATAAAATTTCAAGAGATAAAAAAGTGATTATACATTGTAGAAGTGGTGCTAGAAGTTCTAATATTATTCAGTATTTAGAACAAAATCATCAATTTGAAAACTTGTATAATTTAAAAGGTGGTATCATGGCTTGGGCAAAAGAAATTGATACTAGTTTAAATCCGATTTAAAGCTGTTTCCAATTGAATATCGTTCAAGAAAATTTTTCTATTGCCTCTTTTTTGTCGAAAGAATATAAACCCTATTTAATTTCGGGACCATGTAGTGCTGAAACGGAAGAACAGGTGAATGAAACCATAGACCAACTTGCTTTACATGTACCACAGATTCAAGTATTCAGGGCAGGTATCTGGAAACCGCGAACACGTCCAGGTGTTTTTGAAGGGGTAGGTGAGATAGGTTTGAAATGGATTAAAGAAGCAGCACTCAAACATCAAAAACCATGTATGGTGGAAGTGGCAAATAAAAGCCATGTAGAAGCAGCACTCAAGGCAGGTATTGATATGTTGTGGATAGGTGCACGAACCAGTGTAAATCCATTTATTGTACAAGAAATAGCAGATGCATTGAGAGGAATAAATATTCCGGTCTTTGTCAAAAATCCAGTGAATCCCGATTTAGATTTATGGATAGGGGCATTTGAACGATTGCATAAAGCAGGTATTACACAATTAGCGGCCATTCATCGTGGCTTTTCATCCTATACAAAAACTGAATATCGCAATAAACCTAATTGGGAGATACCCATTGAATTGAAGCGACGTTTTCCTCAATTGACGATGATTTGCGACCCATCGCATATTTGTGGAAGAAGAGATATATTATTAAAAGTGGCTCAAAAGGCGATGGATTTGAATTTTGATGGTTTAATGATAGAGAGTCATATACATCCCAATGAAGCATGGAGTGACGCCAAACAACAAATAACACCCCTAGAGTTAAAAGCACTTATAACACAAATCGTATTTAGAGAAAATAAAATCTTATCGGCAGATGATGATAATGCACTTATTGAATTGCGCAGTAAAATTGATCGTATAGATAATTATATCATCGAATTATTATCAGAGCGAATGACTATTAGTGAAGAAATAGGAACTTATAAAGCAAAAAATAATATTACAATTTATCAACCAGAACGCTGGTCGCAGATTGTAGATCGAATGCTTAAAATAGGAACAGAGAATGGCTTATCTTCCTCATTTATATTACAACTTATACAACAAATAAATAAAGAAAGTATTCGTCATCAAACACAAGTAATGAATAAAAAAGATGCATTATAGATTTTGATATTTAGCATATGATGACTAACTTAGCACCAATAATTATTCACTAAAAATATAGAACCATGTCATTAATCAATCCAAAGAAGAACGAAAAAGACAAAAAAAAATCACCTATTGCTAAGAGCAGTAAATTTGGAATGGCTGCTGCTAAAGGAGGTGGAGCTATGAAATCACAAACGAGTGGTAGCAATAATGCCGCTGCACGCTCAAAAGCAGCTGGCAGAGGAAGCTAAGCAACGTCTTTTACATAAAATTATACATAAAAAAATACCAAACGTTTGTTTGGTATTTTTTTTTATCTAACTTTGTTTGGTAATTAAGCGAATAGTATGATACTAGTAACACCCAAAAAAGGCGAACAATCCATTATTGTAAATTCGCTAAAATTATTTAGACAGCAAAGTTTTCATAATACCAGCATGGAAGATATTGCTAAAAATTGTGGCATGCTAAAAGGTAGTTTATATCATTATTTTAAGAGCAAAGAAGATTTAATGTGTAAGGTAATTGCCTTTGTTCATGAATATTTTAAAGCCGAAGTATTTATACATGCGTATAATGACAAACTCAGTGCAAAACAAAAAATAAAAAAATTATGTGATGCGAGCGAGTTGATTTTTTTTGATAAGAAAACGGGCAAATTATATGGCAATATTGGGGTTGAGAGTGCTTTAGTGGTGCCTGAATTTAATCCGATTATACGAGAGTTTTTTCAAGATTTTTTCAATGCTGTAAAACACATATATAAAGAAAAATATGGTGAAAAAATTGCAAATGAATTAGCCGAAAGAAGTGTAGCTGAAGTAGAAGGTAGTATTATGTTAGCACGTATATTTAATGATAAATCATATATCATCAATACACATAAAAGAATTATAGCAAGACTAGAAAAATAAGCAAGTGCTAATGTCCACTTTTTTGTTTAATCACCCCTCCTTTCACTTCTTTAATACTTTGAATAAACATAAATGCATTCGGATCTATTTCTAAAATAGCATCTTTCATTCGGAGTACCTCCAATCGGGTTACAATGGTAAGTATTATATCACAATCATTTTTAATTTCATAAGCATCTGGTAGATAGCCTCGTTCGCCTTTGTAAACTGAAATCCCTTTTTTAAAATCATTTACAATTAATGATTTGATTTCATCACTTGATACTGAAACAATATTTAATGCGGTATATTCCTCAATACCATCTACGATATAATCAACCGTTTTCATAGCTGTAAAATAAGTTATGGTTGAATACATGGCTGTTTCAATTCCAAATTTATAAGCTGCGATTAAGAAAATAATTGAATTGAAAATCATAATGATTTCACTGATAGATAAAGCTATTCGTTTTGTAGTATATACGGCAACTATTTCAAATCCATCAATCACTCCTCCCCCTCTTATGACTAAGGCCATCCCTAAACCAATAAAAAACCCTCCAAATAAAGCAATCAATAATTTATCGGTAGTAACAGGGGGTATATGTACAATGGCTACACCTACTGTTAGAAGTACCACAGCTAATAAGGATTGAACAGCAAATGTTTTTCCAATTTTTTTATATCCGACATATAAAAATGGCAAATTGAAAAGCACTAAAAAGAAGAGAATATTAATATGGCTAAGTTCATGTGCTAAAATAGATATACCTGTAACTCCGCCATCTAAAAATCGATTAGGGATCATAAATCCTTGTAGAGCAAACACAGCAAAGGCAACACCTGCAATAGTATATGCCAAGTTATGAAAACTAAAAACTACTTTCCAATCTATTTGATCTTTGTTTGAA
>CANHVE010000223.1 GCA_947464015.1 Saprospirales bacterium
GGTTTAATGCCTTTCGCTTCACTTTCCTCTTTTTCTAGTTTGGAATATAATGCATAATATTTGCCTACAAAATGATCTCCTTTTTCCTTTGCGGTATCAGGCGTTAGTCCATGCGCTTGTGTTTGCCAGGCATACATCGATTTGCAAATAGCAATACCTCTATCGTTATAAATATTTAATCGAGTAACATCATTTCCAGCGGCACTTAATAAGTTAGACAAAGAATAACCTAATAACATATTACGCACATGACCTAAATGTAAGGGTTTATTAGAATTAGGACCCGTATATTCTAAAATGACTTTTTTGCCTGTATCGGCTAATTGTCCATGATTTTCTTTAGTTACAATAGCAGATAAAAAATCGGTCCAAAAAGCATTTTGTAATTTTAAATTTAAAAAGCCTTTGATAATATTATAATTTTCAATAGCATCGACGTGTTTTAACAAATAGGCACCAATTTCTTCAGCCGTTTGTTCAGGCGTTTTTTTCGAAACTTTTACCAATGGAAAAATCATCAATGTAAAATCTCCATCAAACTCTTTACGAGTAGCTGTTATATTAATGTGTGAAGCCTGTATCTCGCCCTGATATAATTCTTTTACCGCTTCAATGGTATGTGAAATGAGTATAGGTTCTATTGTATTCATATATTCGTTCTACTTTGAAGGTTCTTGTTTTTCTTGCATTTCTTCCACGGCAGTATTATACATATTTGCATAATAATTTGCCTTATTCATATCGCCTGTACTTTTAAATATATTCGCTAATAAATTATATGCTTGCATCGCGGCATCTGGTTTATTTGCAATAAGCGTATTCAAGGTATTTTCAGCATCTTGAATTTTACCACTAGTAGCTTGAGCAATAGATAAATTGAAAAATCCATTCATGCCACTTGGTGCAATTTCAACTGCTCTTTGATAACATTCGATGGCTTTATCATATTGTCTGTTGCCCTCGTATGCTTTGCCATAAGCATTCCATATTTCATCATCATAAGGATTGTATGCCACCGCTTTTTGAAAATAAGGTAATGCTCCTACAAAATGATTATGAATGAGTGAATCAACTGCAATTAAATCATTTTTTGCAGGATCTCTTTTAATTACAATACCTATGGGTGCACCATTCGCTTCTATAATATGCACAGTTCCTTTTGGTGGCCAAAAATTATTATTACGTAGTTGATCTCCCTCTAAAAAGGCAGCATAATAAATTCCATAATCCCAATTGATAGCTTCTTGATCATTGTTTTTATCTTGAAAATATTTTTGATAAAATTTAGTTGCTCTATATTTTATTTTTCCTTTTGCTAAATCCTCTTTTAAATAAGGCTCTAAACAAAATTGCATATTTGAACTTATAATCAAAGTGTCTTTTCCATTTTCTTTGTCAATTACATTTTCTTTTAACCATCTTCCACCTTCAGTTACACCTAAAGCCCAATAATCTTGTTCGTAATTACCAAAAGCTCCTTTATTGCCACCTACTATCTCGTTGAAATAACAATATAAATGTCCGGTATTATTTACCGTCCACTTGATAGGTGAAACAAAACCTAATGCGATTACCCCAATGGCTAGATACTTATACATAGGTTTGCTTAGTACTTCCATCAATTGCGAAATACCCCATGATACAAAGGCCATCAAAGGCAAATAAATAAATAGAATATGTCTCCAACCAGTATATACATTTGATTTTTGATAAATGATAATCGCTACAGGAATAACTGCTGTACAAATAACTAAAAATACCAACCAAGCATTATCTACTGTTTTTCTATTTTTAATAAAGAGTACAACACTAACTACTAATAATAATAAAATGATTATAGGTGTAGTGACATAGGCGAACTTCACTAAATAGTAGGAAGGAAATTCATTACTCATCATCATTTTGCCTTCAAAAAGTTGACGAATATTTACTGGGAAACTAGAGGCAGAAGAAAGCGCTTCACTAATACCACTGCCCATGTGATCTAATCCATAAGGCCAAAAAGGGAAAATCCCCACAAAAGAAATCGCCCCAATGATGAGTGAATGTTTGAGGAGTTTTGAAAAATCGAAGGTATACGTTTTATCAAAAAAGTTACTACGTAAAAAGATAATACCTAAGGTTCCTATATACATGGCTACTAATACAGCAGCACCTGCCGTACCTCTGGTACCTAATGCAAACACTATAGATAGTGCGAAATAAAGTAAGGTTTTTAAATTGTAATTCGGATACGCTTCTAAAAAACATATGAGATAATATACGCCCATAGCATAAAACGCAGCATAAGGAATATCTCGGCCATTGACTAGTGTATGTCCAAAAAAGTGTGGCGATAAGAACAAGAGTAAAACAGCCACTATGCCGTAATACCAATTTTTAGTAAGTTTTTGAGCGATGAGTCCGGTAAAAATCATCCCTATCAATCCGAATATGGCTAATGAAAGATGGCGAATAAAGTAGAATCCAGCTGTAGTCTCGTCGCTATTGCCCGTTAGTTTGGCTAATGTGAATGTAAGTACTTCTGGTAAAATAACCGCTTTGGCATATATTTCATTTAAGGAGCCTTTAAAAATCTGAGTATAAGAAGTATCCTTTCCCATACTGGTATAAAATTTAAAAAAAGTTTTTGCATGAGGCACATAGAAGCGTTCATCGGCACCAATCCCAGTTTTACCACTGAGAAAAATTTGTATAATAAATACAAATAATATTACACCCACAAAATGATATACGGGTTTGTTTTTTAGATCAGCCACAGAAAATTTATCGCTCATATCTATTATATAGTTGATTTAATACTCAAAGATAAGATAAAAATAGCATGTAATTAAGATGCTTGTATCTTTGCTGGCAAATCTTGAAAAAATGAAAACAAACAAAGAAGGAGCCTTAGGGAAACAGCATCCATTCGTTCATTTTTTATTAGCCTTATTAATTGCAGGAATAGGCTTGCTTATTTCAACAATCATATCGTTTATTGTTTTGTATATGAGTAGTGGAAGTATAGAAGGAGTGAGAAGTGGTGTTTCAGCAGACAATATACATACCATGGTATTTGTACAATTAATATCTCAGTTAATTGTCTTTATACTTCCAGCATTTTTTTTTAGTTATTTGATACAACAAAATGCATTTAGTTTTTATCAAACACAAAATTTTAGAAATTATAAAAGTTATTTATTAGCAATCGTTTGTGTAGTAAGTGCTGCATTATTTATACAATGTATGGTGATAGATAAAAACACATTTATATTTCCTAAATCATTACAATTTTTTGAAAACTTAGCGAAGACCACACAATTAGAATATGATCACTTTATTGAAGCATTATTAAGCATTACCAATCCAATTATGTTGGTGTTGGTTTTTTTGATGGTGGCTGTAATGCCTGCTATTGGTGAAGAATTATTGTTTAGAGGCATGATACAACAAAGTTTAGAGAAAGGATTTAAAAATAGATGGATAGCGATTTTGATTTCAGGAGTTTTATTTGGTTTAATTCATTTTGAGTTTTACAATTTTTTTGCTTTGTGTTTTATGGGTTTTGTATTAGGGTATGTGTATTCAGTAACCAGAAATATATATATCAATATGCTGATGCATTTTATCAATAATGGCACAGCGATTATTACGATGTATTTGTATAAAAAGCAATTGATACAGATGAATCCAGATGATAGTGCACCTATGTATGTAGTAGCATTAGCTGGATTAATAATGGGCATTTGTTTAGTTGTTTATTGGAAGTATTTTAAAGTAGAACCTATTGAAAATGTTACTGCAGAAGTTGCTGCTTAAACATCTATTTACAACAATAACATACAACATTCAATTATTAGTTGTATCTTTGCCATGTCTTTGTGCAATACGAAGATAATAACGGTAAACATATTAGCACGTTATTTATCAGAAAACTGAA
>CANHVE010000224.1 GCA_947464015.1 Saprospirales bacterium
CATGCGAATTATTTACTCGAGCTACACTTGGCCAGAATTTATTTTGTTTTACATAATCTAATGGGAAAGCTGCTTTTTCTCTAGAGTAGCTATAATTCCACGATTCATTTATACATTCAGCCAATGTATGTGGTGCATTTTTTAATGTATTATTATTTTTATCTGCCCCATTTTCAATCTCTCTAATTTCTTCTCGAATAGCTAACATTGCATCACAGAAACGATCTAACTCTAATAAGTCTTCACTCTCTGTAGGTTCAATCATAAGTGTTCCAGCAACTGGGAATGATACCGTTGGTGCATGAAAACCGTAATCCATTAATCGTTTAGCCACATCTTCTACTTCTACATTTAAGGTATGTTTAAATGGTCTGAAATCTAGAATTAATTCATGTGCACATCTTCCGAATTCTTTACCCACATACAATACATCATATGCTTTTTCTAATCGTGCTTTGATATAATTGGCATTTAAAATAGCATATCTGGTTGCATCTTTCACACCTGTTGTGCCAAGCATTTTAATATAAGCATAAGAGATTAATAGAATAGAAGCACTTCCGAATGGTGCTGCACTAATTGCATGTATCGCTTGTTCACCACCTGTTTTAACCATAGGATTAGAAGGTAAGAAAGGAGCTAAATGTTTACGTACACAAATAGGTCCCATTCCTGGACCACCACCCCCGTGAGGGATTGCAAATGTTTTATGTAAATTTAAGTGGCAAACATCAGCACCAATTAAACCTGGACTAGTTAAACCAACCTGTGCATTCATATTCGCACCATCCATATAAACTTGACCACCATTATCATGAATAATTTGACAAATTTCTTTGATACTACTTTCAAATACTCCATGTGTTGAAGGATAAGTCACCATCAAAGAACTTAAGCTATCTTTATATTGAATCGCTTTTGCTCTCAAATCTTCAACATCAATATTTCCATGATCATCGCAATTCACAATTACAATTTTTGCTCCAACCATAGCTGCACTAGCAGGGTTTGTTCCATGAGCAGAAGAAGGAATTAAACATACATTTCTATGTGAATCTCCTCTAGAAATATGATATGAACGTATCACGTGTAAGCCTGCATATTCACCTTGAGCACCACTGTTAGGTTGTAATGAAGTAGCATCAAAACCAGTACATTCATTTAAATAAGTTTCTAATTCATGAATCATGTGTAAATATCCTGCTGCTTGATCTGCTGGTACAAATGGATGTATATGTGCGAAAGAAGCCCAACTAATCGGTTCTAATTCAGTTGTAGCATTCAATTTCATGGTACAAGAACCAAGTGGAATCATCGATTTGGTTAAGGATAAATCTTTATCTTCTAATGATTTGATATAGCGTAACATTCTACTTTCACTGTGATATGAATTAAACACATCATGTTGTAAATAAGAAGTAGTTCTCACTAATGATGCAGGAACTGTAGGTGTTTGAATAGCGGATACTTCATTTATAGTCACCTCTACATTACAAATTACTTTGATGATCTTAGCGATATCACTTGTCTGAACGGTTTCATCTAATGTAATACCAATAGTGTTTGTTCCATAGTTAAAATTCATCTCGGCCGCTAATGCTTTTTTACGAATATTTTCTATATCTGTAGATTCAATTGTAATGGTATCGAAATAAGAACTATTCAGAATTTTTACTCCATTCTTTTTTAATTCAGCCACTAAAACATTGGTCAATCCATTAATACGTTGACCAATTTTACGGATTCCATTTTCTCCATGATAAACAGCGTACATACTAGCCATAATAGCTAATAATGCTTGTGCCGTACAAATATTTGAAGTAGCTTTTTCTCTACGAATATGTTGCTCTCTTGTTTGCAACGCCATACGTAAAGCTCTGTTATTATTTCTATCTATAGAAACCCCGATAATTCTACCAGGTAAAATTCTTTTAAAAT
Source organism: Saprospirales bacterium (assembly GCA_947464015.1). Taxonomy (GTDB): domain Bacteria; phylum Bacteroidota; class Bacteroidia; order Chitinophagales; family CAMDFR01; genus CAMDFR01. Next base: position 1,939 of record CANHVE010000224.1, read on the forward strand.
CATCTTTGGTGGCGAAGAAAGCGGCATGAGGACCACCATAGCCCATAGGCACCCCAAATCGTTGTGAATTACCAACTACACAGTCAGCATCCCACTCCCCTGGAGGCGTTAATAAAGTTAAACTCATCAAATCGGCACAAACACATACATAAGCATTTACTGCATGTGTGGCTTTTACAATTGCGCTATAATCATAAACTTCCCCATTTTTTGCAGGATATTGTAATACTACACCAAAATAAGAATTATCTATTTGAACAGTTTCATGATTACCTACTACAACTTCAATATCAATTGGCGTAGCTCTGGTTTTGATTACATCGATAGTTTGTGGCAAACAAAGTTCAGATACAAATATTTTATTGAACTCATTCCCTCTTTTGTTTTTGGTATGATAAAACATCGTCATTGCTTCTGCAGCAGCAGTTGCTTCATCTAATAAAGAAGCATTCGCTATAGGCATAGATGTTAAATCACAAATCATCGTTTGAAAGTTTAATAAGGCTTCTAAACGACCTTGTGCTATCTCTGCTTGATAAGGCGTATATTGGGTATACCAACCTGGATTTTCTAATATATTTCTACGGATAACACTTGGTGTAATGGTATTGGTATATCCCAATCCGATATAGGTTTTGAAAACTTTATTTTTATCTGCAGTCTGCCTCAATTCATTTAAATACTGAAATTCACTCAGTGCACTTGGTAAATTCATTTCACCTGTTCTTCTAATAGAAGCTGGAACAGTTTCATCTATAAGTTGCTCCAATGATGATACTCCAATTGTTTGAAGCATTTTTGCTTTTTCATTTTCATTTGGACCGATATGACGGCTAGAAAATGAATCGGTAGAATTTAAATTAATTGATGACATATATATATTTTTTTTGGTCTGCAAAATTATTAATAAATAGTGCTTTTTTCATGAAAAACAGCATTTGTTCATTAATTGTTTGTTACTTTTAATAGATTATCTAATGTGCTATCATTCTTCGTTAAAAAGCGAAGTAATTCATCCCTATTTTCTAAAAATTCATCTTACAAGTATACCATTCTTTATCTATGATAGCGCCTAATGATTCATAAAATACTATGGCATTTTTATTCCAATCGAGTACTTGCCAGCGCATTTGTTTCACTCCTTTTTCTTTCGCAATTTCAAAAAGTGCTAGCATCATTTTTCTCCCAATGCCTTTTCCTCTATATGCTTCACGAATTACGATATCGTCTAAAAATAAAATACGCCCTTTCCAACTGCTATAAGCAATATAATACAAACAAATCCCTAGAATTTCGTTCGATTCACTCTCTGCAACCAATGTATAAAAATTGTCTCTTTCGCCAAATGCATCTTGAGCAAGAATTTCAGGACTCGTAATCACTTCTTCAGGGGCCTTTTCAAATAATGCTAATTCCATAACTAATTGATGAACAGCATGCATATCTGCCGCATTTCCTTGTCTTATATTAACTTCCATATGTTATTATCCTTCTTTTTTAAGAGTTTTATTAGTACTACTTTTATGTGATAAATCTATCCATAATGATACGTAAATTTACTTTTCTTCTAGCAATTTGTTTGCATTTCTGTCTATCTGCTCAAAATCTTTTTCCAGTTACCACCATTCATGTATTAAATCATACCAAAGACATTCTGAATCCTTGGGCTGGAGGAATGAATAATCCTGAACTTTCACCCATAGATTTAAATCGTGATTCAATCAAAGACTTATTTATTTTCGATAAAGATGGTTATAAAACAACTTGTTTTTTAAATATGGGTCGACCAGATACTCCTATGTTTTTTTATGCACCTATCTATCAAAAGAATTTTCCTGAAATGACCAAATTAGCATTGGTTAGAGATTATAATCAAGACGGAGTGGATGATATATATACCAGTGCCACTGCAGGCTTAAAATTATTAAAAGGTAGTTATTTAGGTGGCACACAATTTAACTATCAAG
>CANHVE010000225.1 GCA_947464015.1 Saprospirales bacterium
CCTAAAATTGATAGAAAAGAAGGTTTAAATATTACCTATGCGTATTTTAAATCGCTTACAAATGAAGAGCTTTTTAATAAAGAACATAATAATTTTGAAAAATATATAATTAAATAAATATGAGTTATTTTGCACATGAGTCGGCGTTTGTAGATGAAGGATGTACCATTGGAGAAGGTACTAAAATATGGCATTTCAGTCATATTATGTCCAATTGTACCATTGGTCCCAAATGTAATATCGGTCAAAATGTAGTCATTTCTCCTGAAGTAGAATTAGGAGCAAATGTAAAAATCCAGAATAATGTTTCTATCTATACAGGCGTGATTTGCGAAGATGATGTATTTTTAGGTCCATCTATGGTATTTACAAATGTAATAAATCCACGTAGTGCAGTAAATAGAAAAGATCAATATGCTAAAACACGTGTTAAAAAAGGGGCATCCATAGGTGCGAATGCTACTATCGTATGTGGACATGATATAGGAGCTTATGCATTTATTGGCGCAGGCGCTGTAGTTACTAAAAATATTCCTGATTATGCTTTGGTAGTTGGTAATCCAGCTAAGCAAATTGGATGGGTGAGCGAATATGGTCATCGTTTAAAATTTGACGAATCAGGCATTGCTTTTTGTCCTGAAACAAATCAACAATATGAATTAAAAAATCACGTGGTAGCACGTATTAAATAATAAACATCTAACAAAAAAAAGATATGAGTACTATTTATCAAAAATTATTAAATAAGGAAACAAAATTAGCCGTTATCGGCCTAGGTTATGTAGGTTTACCCATAGCCTTAGAATTTGCAAAAAAAATTAAAGTAGTTGGTTTTGATATCAATGCTAAAAGAGTAGAGATGATGAAAAATCATATCGACCCTAGCAATGAATTAACTAGCGAAGATTTTAAAGGTACAGATATTCAATTTACCAATCAATTAGAGGATTTAAAAGATGTTACGTTCTTTATTGTAGCCGTTCCTACACCAGTTGATGAGCATAATGTACCAGACTTAGTTCCGGTATTATCTGCTTCAAAAACCGTTGGTAAAGTATTGAAAAAAGGCGATTATGTAGTATTCGAATCAACTGTTTATCCTGGTTGCACCGAAGAAGATTGTATTCCTGTTTTAGAAAAAGAATCTGGCTTAACATATATCTCTGATTTTAAAGTGGGCTATTCTCCAGAGCGTATCAATCCAGGGGATAAAGAACATACTATTACTAAAATTTTAAAAGTAGTTAGTGGTTGCGATGCCGAATCATTAGATATCATCGCAGATGTATATAAAATTGTAGTACAAGCAGGTGTGCACAAAGCCGCTTCGTTAAAGGTGGCTGAGGCAGCTAAAATTATTGAGAACACACAACGTGATGTCAATATTGCATTGATGAATGAATTATCAAAAATATTTGATAAGATGAAAATAAATACCTATGATGTATTAGAGGCTGCAGGTACAAAATGGAATTTCTTGAAATTTAAACCAGGTTTAGTAGGTGGTCACTGTATTGGAGTAGATCCATACTATTTAACTTATAAAGCAGAGAGCTTAGGATATAAACCGGAAGTGATTTTAGGTGGTAGAAGAATCAATGATAGCATGGGTGCTTATGTAGCGCAACGATTGGTTCAAAAAATGATTAAAGCGGGCAAATTGATAGATAAATCAAGAGTTTTAGTGATGGGTGCTACCTTTAAAGAAGATGTGAGCGATATCCGAAATTCAAAAGTAATCGATGTAATTCGTGAATTAGAAACCTATTCTGTTCAAGTTGAAATTACAGATCCACATGCTGAAAAAGAAGAATTCGAACACGAATACAAATTAAAATTAGAAGATAAAATTGGAACGAATTACGATGGTATTGTAGTTGCCGTTAATCATAGTGCTTACTTAGATTTAGATGAGAACTATTTCAAATCGATATTAGCTGAAAACGGGGTGTTAATCGATGTGAAAGGCATCTACAGAAACAAAATGAAAACAATCACTTATTGGACTTTATAATAGCATGACTAAAAAAATATTAATCACAGGAGCAGCTGGTTTTATTGGTTCACACGTAGCAAGACTATTTGTTAATCAATATCCCGATTATCATATTGTGAATTTAGATAAATTGACATACGCAGGTAATTTAGAAAATTTAAAAGATATAGAATCTGCTCCTAACTATTCCTTTGTTAAAGGAGATATAGTTGATGCGGCGTTTATCAATGAGCTTTTTGAAAAAGAACAATTCGATGCAGTTATACATTTAGCGGCCGAGTCGCACGTAGATCGCTCTATTAAAGATCCCTTAGCTTTTGTTTATACCAATGTGATTGGCACCATTAATTTGTTGAATGCTGCTAAAAATTGTTGGCAAGCCGATTATAGCAACAAACGTTTTTATCATATCTCAACCGATGAAGTATATGGTGCATTAGGTGCGGAAGGATTATTTACGGAAACAACCTCTTATGATCCGCATAGTCCGTATTCAGCGTCTAAAGCTAGTTCTGATCATTTTGTGCGCGCCTATCACGATACCTATGGGATGCCTGTAGTGATTTCTAATTGCTCGAATAATTATGGTCCAAACCATTTTCCTGAGAAGTTAATTCCACTTTGTATCAATAATATCAAAAACAATAAACCATTACCCATTTATGGCGATGGAAAATATACACGCGATTGGTTATACGTAATCGATCATGCAAGAGCTATTGATATGGTTTTTCATAATGGTAAAAACGGCGATACATATAATATTGGTGGATTTAATGAATGGCAAAATATTGATTTAGTTAGAACCTTATGCAAACTCATGGATGCTAAATTAAATAGAGCTCCAGGCACATCTGAACAATTAATTACTTATGTGAAAGATCGTCCAGGGCACGACTTAAGATATGCTATCGATGCCACAAAAATTAATAAAGAATTAGGATTTTATCCTTCAGTCACTTTTGAAGAAGGATTAGAAAAAACCGTAGAATGGTTTTTAGAAAATGAAGAATGGTTGAATCATGTTACCTCTGGTAGCTATCAACAGTATTATAACGCACAATATAAATAATTATGTACAACACAGCATATCATCAAACAGATTTAAGTAAATTGAAAATTTTAGTGACAGGTGGAGCAGGTTTTATCGGCTCTAATATCGTAGAATATTTGATGAAATATAATGTAGGCAAAGTGCGTGTATTAGACAATCTGAGTAATGGAAATTATAAAAATATTTCTAAATACGAAAACGATCCACGTTTTGAATTTGTAGAAGGAGATATAGCCAATATTGGCACTTGCTTAGAAGCTTGTAAAGGGATGGATATGATTACACATCAAGCGGCATTAGGCTCTGTGCCTCGCTCTATCAAAGATCCAGCGCGAAGCAATCAAGCCAATGTTACTGGTTTTTTAAATGTACTTATCGCAGCAAAAGACTCGAATATTAAACGAGTGGTGTATGCTTCTTCATCGTCGGTATATGGCGATCATCCGGCTTTACCAAAAGTGGAAGATCAAATCGGAAATCCCTTATCTCCTTATGCAGTAACTAAATTCACCAATGAATTGTATGCTACCGTTTTTGGAAGTACCTATGATATGGAAATTATTGGCTTGCGTTATTTCAATATTTTCGGACCTAATCAAGATCCTAATAATCCGTATGCAGCAGTGATTCCTATTTTTGTATCGAAAATATTGAGCAGAGAAGATGTGTTTATTGATGGTGATGGCGAACAAAGCAGAGATTTTACTTTTGTAGAAAATGCGGTACAAGCCAATATTAAAGCGCTCTTAACAGAGAATAAAGAAGCAGTAAATCAAGTCTATAATATCGCTGTAGGAGAGAAGTTCTCGGTGAATTATTTATATGACCA
>CANHVE010000226.1 GCA_947464015.1 Saprospirales bacterium
ATCCAGAAATATTAGAATTGTAATCAACGCTAATATCGTTTTCATAATTTAAATTGGCATTTTCTGGGTCATATGAACTTAACTGAATTTCAGCAACAGATTCTATTTTATTATTATTTAAATCAACTGAGATGATAGAATTGTATCCTTGAAAATACCCCTGACCTCCAACTACAGGAAGAAAAACCCTGATACCTATATTGTTTTCTCCAATTTGTAATATTTCAGCTGGCCATTTAAAATTTGCCTCTCCTTGTCCGGGGGCATTGTAATATGGCAGTGAGGCAATTAAATAATACTTACCTTTAAATTCTCTAAAAACAGCGAAACCTAACTTTGTTCCTTCTACTCTCGGCAGACCATCTGGCCATCCGTCATTAGTTGGCATTAAAAAACTAAATATTGTCAAAAAATAATTAACGCTATCAAATTCAAACTTTTTCTCACCAGTCAGGTAAATATTTAGGCCATTTACATCATTCCCGTCATTTGTTTTATCTTTTAGTTTAGAATATCCCGCTCCTGCATGGTAAGCTTCGAAATTTTTATAAACGACTTTTAAACTTTGTTCCTTATCCCAACCTTCATTTATATCTATTGAAGGAAGACCTGTAGTATCGAAACTAGATACATTGTTTTTCTCTTCATTCGATAAAGTTTTCTTTCCTTCACCGCAGCTAGTTAGAAGAATTGAAGCAACATACATTGCACCAAAAATTGTCATTATTTTTTTCATTTTCATTTGATTACTATTTGTTTGGCTTTATGGAATAAGCCCCGTTTTTAAAATGGTTTCTGGTCTCCACTTTTACAATTCAACAATACCACGTTCTTGTCACATTGGGTGGTCAGCCCGTTTACTTTCGCAGACCGCTTTCATTTTAAACTTGCCCATAACTAATAACTAGCCGAAAAGATATTTCGCATTAATCATCAATATGAAATATAATCGAAATGAATACCGGTTGTTTCAAACAAAAATAAAAGAATTTATTGATATTAGGTATGCATATAAAAAAATCCCGACCTTATTCAGATCGGGATTTTATTTGTAGTAATAGAATCGCTGTATATAAAGAACTTTATTGACATCATTCTCAAACTTTAAACTCTTGGATTAATTATGAAAGATTTTTAATCATAGCAAAAATCATTTTTGATAATTCTTCTGCTTTTATGTAAAAATCTTTTTGTTGTTCTTCAGAGATTATTTTTTGATCTTTCATAAAATCAAAAATAGCCACACACTCAAAAGCTGAACCTCTAGCAATTACATAAAAATTCCTCCTATCTACTTTGCTAAAGCGGCTAGAACCTTCGGCAATATTGAGCATGATACTTAGCGATGCTCTTCTTAATTGATTCTTTGTAGTAGAATCAATGCTTTTATTAGTTTGAATATGGTTATATACTACAGAATTAAACAATTTTGCTTTTTGGTATACATCTAGTTTTTCGAAGTCAAACATGGGTTGTTTATGAGTTTGATATTGAGTAAATAGGGGAAATTATGGTATTAAAAGGTAGTTTTTCACTTTTATATATTGCTTATATTTATTAAAATATTTATTGAGTGTGAGTTTGAGAGCGAGTGAAGAGGGAAAATCATCGTAATAAGAGGTCTCCTTTATTACTTTCTTCTATATCGCCTTTATTTATTAAACATACTACTGAGTGCGAGTTTGTGAGTGAGTGATGAGGAGAAATCATGGTATTAACAGGTTGTTTTTTTCATTTTTTAGCTCGCTTTTTTATAATATAAAGAGAGTAAACAAAAAAAATCAGAGTTCCGAGAGGTCGCTTTTCGCTCTCCTCTCTCACTCTGATTTTGTACCCCAGGCGGGACTTGAACCCGCACAGACATTGCTGCCTACAGGATTTTAAGTCCTGCGTGTCTACCAATTTCACCACCAGGGCATTTTATGTATGTCGCAACATAAAAATTGGAAATCATCGCGCAAATATATAGACTATTTGCTTGATTTATATTGTGAGCGAGAGACGAGATTCGAACCCGCGACCCTCACCTTGGCAAGGTGATGCTCTACCAGCTGAGCTACTCTCGCAATATATATTATTATATGTTTTTCTAAGAACGGGATGCAAATGTATGAATATTTTTTTCATTGTAAAAATATTTTTACAAAAAATATTTATATCCCTCTCAAATGCCTTTCCTTATTACCTAATTCCAGTTTCTAAAATCTACAGGAGCCACCAATGATACACCTACTTCAGCCATCACCACCCCATACATCACATCTACATGACTCATCGTAGATTTGTTGTGCGTCACAATAATAAACTGCGATTCGTTAGAGAACTCACGGATAATATTATTGAACTTGCTGATATTCGCATCATCTAATGGGGCATCTACCTCATCAAAAATACAGAATGGCGCCGGTTTCAATAAGTATAAAGAGAATAATAGGGCAGTAGCCGTTAATGTTTTTTCTCCTCCACTCAACTGATCGATAATCTGTGGGCGTTTGCCTTTCGGTTTCGCTATAATATCAATTTTACTCTCTAATGGATCTTCTGGATTCACCAATATTAAATCGGCTGTATCATCCTCATTAAATAAGGTTTTAAATACGCGTATAAAATTCTCTCGTACGCTATTAAAACTATCCATAAACTTCGTTTTAGCTGTGCCTTCAATCTCATTGATCGTATCGATTAAGGTTTGCTTACTATTCTCTAAATCTGATTTTTGCGCTACGATAAAATCATAACGTTTTTTCATCTCTTCATAAGCCTCTAAAGCCATCGGATTAATTTCTCCGAATTTATCAATCTTCGATTTTAAATCCGTAACCTTTTCATTCAATTCCTCTAAAGGCATTTCTGAAGTGATTTCTTGATTTAAAATCTCATTAATATCTACATTAAACTCAATAGATAAACGCTCTTTCACCGAACTCAAATCCAAACGCATCTCATTGATTTTCTCTTTGATTTGCAAGATGGTTTGCTCACTCAAGTTTTTAGACTTATTTACTTCTCTTACCGCATTATCTAATTCGTTGATATTGCTTTTGCTCTTATAGTAATTTTGCTCGGCTGTATCTAGTTTTAATTTAATCGATTCTCTATCTTCATATCCTGCTAATAGCTCATCCTCCATTGCTTTGAGCTTGATACGTGTTTCTTGAATATTAGCTTCCGACTCTGTAATGATCGATTTACTTTTCTCTAATTGCTCCGTCAAATCATGCAATTGATTGCTTTTGTATTTAAAATCTTGGGCTAAAGTATTGACACGATTCGTTTGCTGATGATAGGTAATGTTTTTCTGATTATAGTTCACGCTCAATTCGCTGGTCTTTGTGCTTAAGGCTATAAAGTCGCTGTCTTGCTGTTCTAAGATGCCTTTCAAGCCTTCTTGCTGCTCTTTTAATCCTTGCAATTTCACTTGCATTTCCTCGTCTTCTTTATCGATAGCCGAAATCTTATCATTCAACTCTTTCAACTTCGTATCCGAACTCATAATGAATGATTCCAGTGTTTCGATACGTGTTTTTAAAGTGGCGAAAAGATTATTGATTTGATTTAATTCGGTACGAGTCGATTCAATTTCAGCTTTCTTAAACGAAGATTTCAACTTGATGATTTGATCTTGCAGTTTATCTAATTGAATACTTAAATCTTTACTGATTTGCGTGTGTTTCGCAATCTCTTTTTCTAATTTTTCTAAATTCTTCGCTCTACCAATTTTCTTTCCTTCAAAAAGACCCACAGATCCACCGCTTACATTGTAATTGCCTTTTACATACTTCCCGCTTTTTGCTAATAATACTACGTCTTGTAAAGCATTTGATTTGATATCTAAGGAACC
>CANHVE010000227.1 GCA_947464015.1 Saprospirales bacterium
AGAATTTGAAGCTATTGAACATCAACATTCTTTTGTTCAATTCAATCATTCATTCAACCATAAAAAAGGTACGATTAGAGGTATGCATTATCAAAATCCTCCTTTTCAAGAAATTAAATTGATTCGATGTATCAGTGGTGCAGTATATGATGTGGTTGTTGATTTAAGGAAAGACTCTCCTACTTTTTTACACCATTTTGGAGTTGAATTAAGTGCTCAAAACCATATGATGATATACATACCACATGGATTTGCACACGGATTTCAAACGCTTGAAGACGAGACACAACTTATATATCACCACACCGAATTTTACCAACCTGGACATGAAGCAGGTATTCATTATTTAGACCCCATGATTCAAATCAACTGGCCATTGCCCCCAAGCATACTTTCTGAACGCGACAAAAACTTATTATTTATAAACGAATCTTTTAAAGGTATATAAAAAACTCAAATATGAATTGTAGACACTGTAATAATCCATTAAGTCATGTATTTTGCGATTTGCAAACATGCCCACCATCAAATGCTATGGTTAAGCCCGAAAACTTAACACATCCAGAAAATTATTTTCCACTAAAAATATTTACTTGCGAAAAATGTTGGTTGGTTCAAGTTGATGAAATGGAAAAAGCTGAAGCTATTTTCAATGAAGAATACACCTATTTTTCATCATTTTCTACTAGTTGGTTAGCTCATGCAAAAGCTTATACCGATTATATGACTGACCGATTTAAATATAATCAAGATTCTTTAGTTGTTGAAATAGCATCTAATGATGGTTATTTATTACAATATTTTAAAGAAAAAAATATTCCCGTTTTAGGTGTTGAACCTACAGCAAACACTGCTGCTGTTGCGAAAGAAAAAGGAATTGATAGCATTATTGAATTTTTTGGTAGTTCATTAGCTAAAGAAAAATTAAGTGGAAAAGCTGATCTAATTTTAGGCAATAATGTACTTGCTCATGTACCCGACATCAATGATTTTGTAAAAGGAGTTAAAATTGCATTAAAAGAAAAAGGTGTTAATACATTTGAATTCCCTCATCTATGCACATTGGTTGAATATAAACAATTTGATACTATATATCATGAGCATTTCTCCTATTTATCTCTTACGGTAATAAAAACTATATTTGAAAGTCAAGGTTTAGAAGTTTTTGATGTACAAGAAATACCAACACATGGTGGTTCATTAAGAATATTTACCAAACATATAGAAGATAAAAGTAAAAAAATTGAAGATAATGTTGGAAGACTACTAGAAAAAGAGAGGAAATTAGGCGTTGATTCTCTTGCATATTATAGTAATTTTCAAGAAAAAGTTGATCAAATCAAATATGATTTCTGGTCTTTTTTAATTGAACAAAAGAAAGCTGGTAAAAAAGTAATTGGTTATGGAGCCGCTGCAAAAGGGAATACACTTTTAAATTATTGTGGTGTAAAAGGGAATGACTTAATAAATTTTGTGGTAGATGCATCTCCATACAAACAAAATAAATATTTACCTGGGTCACGAATTTCAGTAGTAGGAAAAGAACAAATAGACATGTACAAACCAGATTATATAATAATATTCCCTTGGAATTTACAAGAGGAAATTGCAAAACAATTAGATTATTGCAGAGCTTGGGGTTGTAAATTTGTAATTTTCATACCAGCGTTAAAAATTATTTAGTAGCATATAAATATGCTGAATAACTTAATTGAAGATAAAAATTTTATAATAATCATAGGTGCGCCTAGAAGTGGAACTACATGGCTACAAACTATATTAGCTAGTCATCCTAAAGTAGCCTCTACTGTAGAATTAACCTTATATCATTGTTATATAAGACCTATTATAAACAGATGGGAAAATGAAAAAGCCTCTATAAATTCTAATAAATGGAATTTAGGTATTCCTTTTTTGTATACTGATGAAGAACTAAATTCGTTTATTAAAAAGTTTTTAAACGATGTATACGATAGGGTATTATCTATAAATCCAACTGCCACACATATTATAGACAAACACCCTGGATATAGTTTTGAAACTATATTAATTGAAAAATATTTAAAGAAAGTAAAATTCATTCATGTAATTAGAGATGGAAGAGAGGTGGCTCATTCATTAGTTAGGATTAATAAAGAGATGGGACCTGCATTTGGTGCAAAAAATTATGGAACTGCTATCAATACATGGAAATCTTATGTAGAGGAAGCTTCTAAATTAAGGGGACAAGCTAATTATCTTGAAATCAAATATGAAACAATGATGCAAAATAGTAATATTTCATTAAAAGAAGTTTTTGATTTCCTCAATTTAGAATCTACAGATGAACTAATAAAAGATTTAACCAATAAATTCTCTAAGGAGAATATGAAAGAAAAATCTTTGAGTCAACAGGAAGGAGTTAAAATAAATCCTTCTCATTATGGCAAAGATGACCACAAGGACTCTACTTTTGAAAAGTTTTTCTTCAATAAAGTGGCAGGTAATTTATTAATTGAATTAGGTTATGAAAAAAATACCTCTTGGTGGTCTGATGGGATTCTTAAAGATACTATAGCAATAATTGAATTTCTAAAACGTAGATTACTAAAAGAGCTATAATGAAAATATTAGTAACAGGTGCTACTGGATTTTTGGGTAGACATATAGTTAGTTATTTAAAATCGTTGGATGACATTCAAATTATAACCTCTTCTATAGATGATTATGATTTAAATAAATTCCCCTGGTTAGAAAACACTACTTATATTCAAGCCAATTTATATAGTGCCAATACTAATTGGTTTGATTTTTTTCAACAACCAGATAAATTAATCCATTTGGCTTGGAAAGGATTACCAAATTACAAAGGACTTTTCCATTTTACCGAAAATCTATTTTACGATTTTTCTTTTCTAGAGAATTTAGTTCAACATGGACTAAACGATATAACAATTACTGGAACTTGCTTTGAATATGGATTACAAGAGGGATGTTTATCTGAAGAGATGCACACTATGCCAGACAATCCTTACGCAATTGCAAAAGACACTTTACGAAAAATGTTATTCCAACTTCAAAAAACAAACTTTTTTAATTTGAAATGGGTCCGTTTGTTTTACATGTATGGAGAAGGTCAAAGTCCTAATTCTATATTGAGTCAATTAGATAAAGCATTAGATAATCAAGAAACCATATTTAACATGTCGGGTGGAGAACAAATTCGAGATTATCAAAGTGTTGAACAAATGGCTAAAAATATTGTATTGATAGCTTTGCAGAATGAAGTTACTGGAATTATTAATAATTGTTCAGGTAAAGGAATCAAAATTATTGATTTGGTGAAAGAACACCTTCATAAACGAAATAAAGAAATTTCATTAAACTTAGGTTATTATCCTTATCCTGATTTTGAACCATTTCAATTTTGGGGAAGCAATGAAAAACTAGCTAGTATTATTAAAGCAAATGAACAGAATTAAATCACTCGACAATATTCAGCTAAGCAAGTATATTGCCTCACAGTTAAATCATTTCTTTCCGGATGAGCAATTAATTGATGCTACTGAATTATTAAATCACATCAATCAAGCAGAAGAGAGAGTATATGCTTGTTTGGAATCAATTCCTAAAAAATATTTTACTGAAGCTGAAAATACCTATTTTAATCATCTTCAATCCGACCAATATTGCATGTATTTATATATGCTAGCTAATTCAATATATAAACTAGAAGGGATAAATAATATAAGTACTAAATTATATTATTTAAATAAATCTCTACATAGTGTAGACATCTATTTTACATCTAATTTGCCCGATATATTTTTATTTGTTCATCCATTAAGTACCA
>CANHVE010000228.1 GCA_947464015.1 Saprospirales bacterium
CTATTTTAAGTCCTGGTGATTGGAGAGTAAGATTAATAGCTTCTCCTTATATTCTTCCAGCTGCTTGTGCAGATCAATATATTTCTATTGATTCAACAGCTGATTCAGGTGTAATCGACTTAGCTGGTACTATTCGTTCTTGTCCTTATTTGAGTACAACAATTAGTACATTCTTAGTGCGTCCTTGTAGCACAGTAGTATATAATGTAAATTATTTTAATGGAGGAACAACTTCTCCTACAACTTGGGTAGAAATTACTCTTGATACTACAATCACTTTTGATAGCGCTTCAGCTCCTTTACTTTCAGTTACTGGAAATATATATCGTTTCGATGTTGGCTCAGTGCTATTTTTAACTGGTGGTTCATTCCATGTTTATGGTAGAGCTCATTGTTGGTTAACCATCAATCAAACAGTATGTACAGAAGCTCATATATATCCAGACACCATTTGTCCACCACCACCAAGTGGTTGGGATCAATCAAACTTAATTGCTAGCACTTATGAAGATACAATAGGTGTAGATTCTGTAGTTCTTAAAGTGATGAATGTAGGTTCAGGGAATATGTCTTCTCCTACAATTCTTACAGTTGTTGAAGATATCATTATGATTATTAATAGATCTGATTTAATGCTAAATGCAGGTCAACAAACAATTATACGTTTACCAAGTAATGGGAAAATGTACCGTATACAAGCAAATCAAACCCCTAATAATCCTAATAAAACCTATACTGCTGCATCTATAGAAGGAGCTACTGAATCTTCAACAGATACTATAAGTTATGGACTAATTAATAATTTTCCATTAGACGATCAGCCAGTATATGTTGATATTACTTGTGATGAAGTAAGATCTTCATTTGATCCAAATATGAAAAGCAATACTCCTTCAGGTATTACAGCTTCTAGATTGATTGAAAAAAATACGACTATTAAGTATCGAATTGATTTCCAAAACACTGGAAATGATACAGCTTTCTACGTAGCTATTGATGATTCTATTTCTCCATTGCTTCAAATAGGATCTATAGCAGTTACTGGTAGTAGCCATTCTGTTACTAGATTTATGACTGCAAATAATCATGTGGTTTTTGAATTTAATAATATTCGATTACAAGACAGTGTGCATAATGAACCTGCAAGTCATGGATATATAGAATTTACTATCGAACAACAACCAAACTTACCTGATGGATCAGTAATTTATAACAAAGCAGGAATTACTTTTGATATAAATGAACCTGTAATCACTAATACAACCTTCTTAACTATTGGTAGACTCATGTATTCAGGGTTTGAATCGATTAATACAGATAAATTTAATGTTATTGCATATCCAAATCCTTTCCAAACAGAAGTACATATTTCATCTAATCAAATAGATAATCGCTCTACAATTAAAGTATATAGTCTTGATGGACATTGTGTATATGAAGGAAAAGGTTCAAATAATGAATTTGTAATACAACGTAAAGATTTAGTTGCAGGCATGTATATATTTAAAATATTTAATAATAATAAAGCTATGGGAACAGGCAAATTGATTGCTCAATAATTATTATAGTTTTTAGTTCATGTAAGGAAAAGAGACTTAATTTATTAAGTCTCTTTTTTATTGTATTTAAAGAGTGAGAAAAAGATATAAATTCTATAACTTTGCTTATTGTAAACTATATAGATATATCAAATTAAAGTAGATAGTCTTAAATTTAAATAATAGAGAAATATATGCAATTCCAATTATCAGAAGAACATTTAATGATTAAGCAAGCTGCGCGTGATTTTGCCCAAAATGATTGTAAACCAGGTGTAATCGATAGAGACACTACCATGAACTACCCTCATGAACAAGTAAAAAAAATGGCAGAACTTGGGTTTTTAGGGATGATGATAGATGGTAAATATAGCGGTGGCGAAATGGATACGCTTAGTTATGTATTAGCTTTAGAAGAAATATCTAAAGTCGATAATTCATGCTCTGTAATAATGTCAGTAAATAATTCGCTAGTTTTATGGGGTCTTCAAGAATATGGAAATGAAGCACAAAAACAAAAATATATACCAGCCTTAGCTAAAGGGGAAGTACTTGGTGCATTTTGTCTTTCTGAACCAGAAGCAGGAAGTGATGCTACTAGTCAAACAACTACAGCTATTGATATGGGAGATCACTATTTAGTAAATGGTACAAAAAACTGGATTACAAATGGAGGTATGGCCTCTACTTATATCGTAATTGCTCAAACAAATAAAGAATTAGGACATAGAGGTATCAATGCATTAATCATAGAAAAAGGGATGCCTGGTTTTGAAGTTGCTAAAAAAGAAGATAAATTAGGGATTCGTTCATCTGATACGCATACTTTGCTATTTAATAACGTGAAAGTTCCTAAAGAAAATAGAATTGGTGAAGATGGTTTTGGATTTAAATTTGCAATGAAAACATTAGCAGGGGGTAGAATTGGTATTGCTGCTCAAGCACTTGGTATTGCTGCAGGGGCATATGAGTTAGCTCTTGAATATAGTAAACAACGAAAAGCATTTGGAACAGAAATTTGTAATCATCAAATTATTCAATTTAAATTAGCTGATATGGCTACTCAAATTGAGGCAGCCAGATTATTAGTATATAAAGCTGCTGTTTTAAAAGATCAAGGGAAAGATTATAATACAGCTAGCGCAATGGCAAAATTATATGCAAGTGAAGTGGCTATGAAACATACTGTTGAAGCTGTCCAAATACATGGTGGTTATGGATTTGTTAAAGAATATCATGTAGAAAGATTAATGCGTGATGCTAAGATTACTCAAATTTATGAAGGGACTAGCGAAGTTCAACGTATTGTTATTAGTAGAGATGCAATTAGTAAATTCTAAAATTTTATATTTATCATGAAAAAAGTTTTGTTTTTGTTATCTTTTATTTTGGTGAGTGTTATTAGTCAAGCTGAATTTTACTCACACTGCACCATTTTCGCACAAAATGGAGAGAAGTTTACAGTATTCCTTAATGGGGAGAAAAAAAATGAAGAACCTTCAGAACATGTTCGAATGCTCAATTTAACTCAGTCGTATTATTCTATAAAAATAGTATTCGTAGATGGAACTATTGGTAATATAGAAAAGAAAATATTCAATGTTCATGATGCACAAGGTGCACCAGTGGATGTAACCTATGTATTGAAAAAAAACAATAAAGATGAAATGGGCCTTTATTGGAAATCACAAACGACTTATCCAGGTTATATCGAAACAAACAAACCTACAGTAGTAGTTGTAAATGCAGGAAATCAGGTGGTTCAACAAACTACTACCACTACCACAGAACCTGTTAAATCAGGTGTAAATGTAAATATTGGGGGACTAGGAGGTTCAGTAAGTTTTAATACAGGTGGCAATTCTAATACTACCACAGAACAAACTACTACAACCGTAGTTTCTACCACGGCACCTACTACCGTATCTTTACCTTGTTCTGGTAATATATTAGGCGAAGCAGATTATAATAGCGCAATTTCTAGTATTAAAGCAAGATCTACTACGGAAGGAAAGATGTTGTCAGCTAAACAAATTATAAGCAACAACTGTTTAAGTGTTACTCAAGTAAAAACAATTGTTAAATTATTTGAGTTAGAAGATTCAAGATTGGAATTGGCTAAATATGCTTATGCATATACTATTGATAAAGGAAATTATTTTAAACTAAATGATGTATTTACTACCGAAAATAGTATCAATGAATTAAATAAAGCAATTGTTAAATAATTTTGGCATATTAGTTGTCTAGAAAAAG
>CANHVE010000229.1 GCA_947464015.1 Saprospirales bacterium
AAATCGCTGAATAAAAATCCCATCTGTCCTTTGCCTTCTGTAAAGAAATGATTTTCTCGATTGATAAAAATTCGTCCAATCAAATAACCACTATCATTCAATCGCTGATATTTTAAAGAATCAGCTAAAAAATTATAGATTTCAATCATCCCACAATAACTATTACTGATATCATCTTCTACATATTTATTTTTATGTATTATATGGTTCTCATCAAAGTTAAAAACATTGGTATGCATAGTAAATACTAGTAAATCACCTCCAAATTGAATCTGTACTTCAAAGGCATTTTTTTCGCTATAATTTACAATTACATTTTTATCCTTATCTACAATCTTTTCATGTACTTGCTCAATCAATACTTTTAACGTGTTTTTGAGCAACTCAAATTGACTCAAGGTATTTCTATAAATAAATTGCTTTAAAGAAGCTTTTTCTAATAATGCTTGAACGAGTATGCTAGTATTTTCATTCATGTGTTTTACCTTTTAATATTTTTTGAATAACAGCAGATTTTAAGTTTAGTTCATTCCACTCTGCTTCTGGAATAGAGTCGTGTGTAATTGCTCCTCCACTCTGAATGGAAAGGTACTTATTTTTTTGATGGTATAAAATAGTTCGAATCACTACATTAAAATCAAAATCATTTTCAGGAGTGAAATAGCCGATACTCCCACTGAATACGCCTCGCTTACTCTCTTCATACGTATCAATCAATTGCATGGCTCGTATCTTCGGTGCTCCAGTCATCGAACCCATTGGAAAGGCTTTTTTAATAGCTTGTACATACTTTGTAGTATCTTTTAATGTTGCGGTGATACTACTAATCATATGATGTACAGTATTGAAGGTGTAAATCCCAAACAGTTCTTTCACTTGTATACTGCCTGTTTCAGCAAAATGCGTCAAATCATTTCGCACCAAATCAACAATCATAATGTTTTCAGCGCGCTCTTTTTCGCTATGATATAATTCACTTTGTAAAAAAGCATCTTCTTCCATACTCTCCCCTCGTTTCACCGTTCCTTTGATGGGTTGAGACAATAATTGATTTCCTTTCTTTTGTAAGAATCGCTCCGGACTAGCACATAATATATACTGTTCATTTATTTTAAAGAATGAGCTGAATGGGGCTTTGGCGGTATCATTCAATTGAAAATATATCGCCAATGGATGAAGCTCAATTTCTGTAGCATATAATTCTCTACAAAAATTTAATTCATAAATATCGCCTTCAATTATATGTTGTTGGATTCGTTTAATTTTTTCGAGATAGGCTTCGCGTGTTATTTTACTTTGCAACTCAATTGCATTTTGTGCTGTAGGCATATCTAGAGGCATAGATTGAATCATTTCATAGATAGCAAATGCTTCAGGATAATTGCGATTGATGCTTAATTTATTTTTTTTATCAATTTGAAGTATATATCGTGGCTCGAAAAAATACATATCCGGAAAATCGAATGTATCTGTATGAGTCGTTTGTAAATCTTCTATTTCGTTTTTTAAATCGTATCCTAAATAACCAAATAAATAAGAAGCTTTTTGTTGTCGATAGGCTTCTAATTGCTCAAAGGAATTCGATGTTGCAGAGAATGTATCAAGCGCATCAACCGCTAATACAAATTCAAATTGAGCATAAGGATCTTGTGTGTATTCATTCGAGTCGAGTGCACAAAAAACAGAAAATGATTGTGCCCATACTAATGCTTTCTTTTTAAAAACATCGATAGATTCAATACTAAAAGTAGTTTGTTCCAAGGTTATACTAATAAGCTAACATCTTTAATGATCATCTTCTCGCGATCTGGGGCATTCGAAATTAAAGAGATAGGAACGCCTAAGTAGGTTTCGATATAATTCAAATACTCTTTAGCTGCATTTGGTAACATTTGAAAATCACTCGCATTTTCTAAAGAAGTATTCCATCCTTTGAAATCATCATAGATAGGATAAATTTTATCATTTACAATATCGTATGGAAGTTCAACTGTTTCTTTTCCATTATGTAAATAACGTGTACACATTTTGATATTGTCAAAATCATTCAATACATCAATTTTAGTGATGATCAATTTGGTCAGTCCAGTCAACATAGAAGTGTATTTCAACGCTGGTAAATCAATCCATCCACATCTTCTCGGACGACCTGTAGTAGCTCCAAATTCATTTCCGTTTTTGCGAAGTTTTTCACCCATCTCATCTTCTAGTTCGGTAGTAAAAGGACCTGAACCCACACGAGTACAATAGGCTTTAGAAATACCGATCACTTCTTTAATTTTAGAGGGAGAAATACCTAAGCCATTACAAGCACTAGCTGTAACGGTATTCGATGAAGTTACATAAGGATATGTTCCAAAATCGATATCCAACATACAACCTTGAGCCCCTTCAGCCAATATTTTTTTACCATTTTGAATATAATCATTCACAAAATATTCGCTATTTACAATTTGTAAGCTTTTCATAAAATCAATAGCCTCAAACCAAGTTTTTTCTTCAGCTTCTAATTCAAAGGCAAAGTCATATATTTTTAATAAGTGTAAATGTTTTTCTTTCAGTTTGGAATAGGTGCTTTTAAAATCATCACTTAGAATATCCCCTACACGAATACCATTTCTGCCTGTTTTATCCATATAGGTAGGTCCGATACCTCTTAAGGTAGAACCAATTTTAGCGCTGCCTTTTTGCGCTTCACTTGCTGCATCTAAAATTTTATGAGTAGGTAAAATTAAACTCGCTTTTTTAGAGATAAATAATTGTTTTCTAATTTGAATGCCTACGCTTTCTAAGTTTTCAATTTCAGCTTTTAAGGTAACTGGATTAATCACCACCCCATTCCCAATTAAGTTAATGGGTCTATCGTGAAATACACCAGAAGGAATAGTATGTAAAACCATTTTTTTACCACCGATTACTAAAGTATGTCCAGCGTTTGGTCCGCCTTGAAAACGAGCCACCATATCATATTGGTTCGCTAATACATCTACAATTTTACCTTTCCCTTCGTCGCCCCACTGTAAGCCTAATAATACGTCTACCATGTTTTTCTATTTAAGTATTTAGTAACAATAGCATTATCGAGAATATATCTATTGTACTATTTTATTTTAATTAATATTTTTTTTATCCAACATCTAAAGTCCATCATCTAACATCTAATATCTAACATCTAGCATCCAGCCACTACACTCTCTTATCTCTTTGAATTTGACAAGTGCCACAAATACCATAAAGATTCAAGGAATGATGAGTTATTTTAAAATTGAGTAATTCTCCCATCATACTTTGTATCTGCTGTATACGAGGATCACAGAACTCAACCACTTTTTTACAATCCACACAAATGATATGATCATGTTGCTTATGCCCATATGATTTTTCATATTGAGCCAAGTTTTTACCAAATTGATGTTTCTTAATTAAATCACAACCATGCAATAGTTCTAAGGTATTATATACCGTAGCTCTACTCACATTCAATTGTTTCTTTTTTAAATCTTCAAATAACTCTTCCGCATCAAAATGGTCATTGCGCGAATATATTTCTTCCAAAATAGAAAACCGTTCAGGTGTTTTGCGCAATTGATGATTTTCTAAATGAGCAGAAAAAATATTCTTTACTTCTTGAAATATCTCTGACTGTCTGCTATTCACCACGCGAAATTAAATGTTGTAGCTATATTTATATTATTTTTTTATAAACAATAATTGTAATTTTGGTGCGTTAAAGCAACCGAATACCAAAAACACCCGTTTTAAGGGTAATTTTCTAATAAATACCA
>CANHVE010000230.1 GCA_947464015.1 Saprospirales bacterium
ATTTAAAAGATGGCTCTTGGAGCCCTGGTACAAAATTACCTGAAGCGATAAATCTACCTAAATTCACTGCACTACAACCCTGTATTGGTACTTATAGAGATGGCAAAGAAGTATTGTATTTTGTAAGTAATCGCCCCGAAGGTAAAGGTGGATTAGATATTTGGTATGCAACTGTAGATAAAGCAGGCACATTTGGTGAAGTGAAAAATGCAGGTTCTAAATTAAATACAGACAGAGATGAAGTAACACCAGCATTTGATTTCAACTCCAAAACCATGTACTTCAGTAGTGATGGAAGAAAAAGTTTTGGAGGATATGATATCTATTCTTCAGTAGGCTCTTTAAGTTCTTGGAGTGTACCTGAAAATTTGGGTACTCCTATTAATTCCTCAACGAATGATATGTGGTTTCAACCTAATAGTATTTCTAAAAAAGGATATTTTGTTAGTAATCGCCCAGGTATATTATCTGTAAAAAGCGAAACTTGTTGTCCGGATATTTTTTCCTATGAATTTATCAAAGTAATAAATATTGCAGTACGAGGTAAAGTATATGATAACTCAGATGGAAAAAATGATGAATTGAGTGGTGCTAAAGTTACTTTAAGTATCTATGATGAAGAAGCTAAAGAATATGTACCTATTACAGAATTAGTAACCGAAAAACCAAAGTCTTATTTTAGTATGTTGCAATTAGATAAGCAATATAAAGTAACGGCTGCTAAGCAAGGTTATTTAAGTAGTAATATCACTTTTAATACCAATGGAATTACCGAATCAGATACCTTAGTGAAAAACCTGAATCTTAGTAAAATTGATAAAAACAAAGCTTATCGTTTAAATAATATTTATTATGATTTTGATAAATGGAATTTAAGAGAAGAAAGTAAAAAAACACTTGATTCATTATATACGATATTAGTTGAAAATCCTCAAATCATTATTGAATTAGGTTCACATACCGACTCCAGAGGTTCTGATGAATACAATCAAGACTTATCACAAAAAAGAGCACAAAGTTGTGTAGATTATTTGATTAGTAGAGGGATTGAAAAAAATAGAATTACACCAAAAGGATATGGCGAAAGTGCACCTTTAGAAGATTGTAGTAAAAAACCTGAATGTCCTACTAGCAGCAGTGGCGATTGTGATTGTCACCAATTGAATAGAAGAACTGAATTTAAAATTATTGGAGAGCTAGATGGAGTTTTGCAATATGATGATAAACGAATAATAGATAAATAAACCTCATTTAATTATTAAACATAAGATAAGATTAAACCTAAATTGATATACGATGAAATATTTTTACCGAAAATTATTGTTCTTCTTTATTTGTTGTAGTGCATTCACTATAAAAGCACAAGATTTTATATTATATACGGAAGGTTTTGAAACTGGATCATCCATATTCACGAATATTAGTGGAGGATTAGGTTCTAATACAGGTAATAATCAATGGATCGTAAACGATAATTATACAGGGATTCCAACCTATACGAATACGTTGCCACAAGATAGTACGGTGAGTGGTACAATTAATAACGCTCCATATAGTAAATATCTGCATATTCATGATGATGCTACTCGAGTAGGGGGCGGCGTATCAAATGCTAATTATAATGGAACAACGGCATCTGATCGTTTGGCTGTTACTCCTGGTTTCTGTACCTTAGGTATGAGTGATGTGAAATTTACATTTTTCTGGTTATGTGAAGGGGAAACCAATTCATATGGCGAAGTTTATTATAGTGTAGAAAATGGTCCTTGGGTCTACATGGGTACTCGTTATAACAATCAACATCGTTGGAAATATGAAGTATTAAGTGATACGAGTTGGTCGAATAAAAATGATGTGCGTATTGCGTTTAGATGGCAAAATGATGCCGCAGCGCCTACTCAAAATAGTTCATGGGCAATTGATGATATCTTAGCCGTAGGTACGTATGATACAAGCTCTTTAGCTGCTACGATGTCAATCACCTCTGTAGCTCCGAATCCAGTTTGTCAATTAGGCGTTTTAATTGTAGGTTACAATTTAAGTATTCCTTTATGTTTTGGTGAATATCGTTTAGAACTTTCTAATTCAGCTGGTTCTTTTACTACTTTTACCACTATCTCCAATTTCTTTATAGATACTACAACTACAGTTGGTGCGGTAGGTGCAATCATTCCTCGTACGATTCCACCAGGTTTATGTTATAAAGTACGTATCCGAAGATTAAGTCCAGCACCACCTATTGTTAGTACAGTAAGTGGATGCTTTGAAATACGAGATTGTCCGAATGTTATTACTACACTAACACCGATTGTCCTTACGGATAGAGATACAGCATGTGTGCAAAGTGCGATTGATGTACCTTTTACTTCTACGGGTGTATATAATGCAAGTAATCAATACATCGCTGAAATTATTGATTCATCAAACGTATCTGCTGGTTGGTCGCGTGTAGGTGCAAGTCCTGATTTTAATACCTATGATCCCTCATTAGGCTCGCCTCCAGGTAATGTATCCGGATTGATTCCAATTTTACCTGAAGGGTGTAATTATTATATTCGTGTACGTAGTACAAGCCCAGTAACTAACGGTACGGTGTGGGGACCTTTCTGTCTAAAACATTGTGATATTACAACGAACTCTACCATGGATTTAAGCTTCTGTATTTGGGATACTATTGGTGGTGGTATGTGTGATAGTATCGAATACGATATTAATAATTTCGATTCACTAAGTAATTACTACAATGGAAATAATTTCAGATTACAAATCATCAATAAAAAAACATTTGCAATTGTAAATGATGGTACTTTTTATTTCCATTATGATACTACCTCTCGTCAGTTAGTGATTTGTATTCCTTATCTAGATTCATTGTTAATGGCAGGTATTGCACCAGGTTCTTACTATGCTAGATTTGTAGCTGATAGTAGTACTGTTCCTAATGATGTTCATGGAACGATTATACGATTTACGGTAGGTGCACCAGCATCTAATCCACCTATTATTGTATTGAATGATACTGTTGGATGTAATGTGGGAGTACAAGAATTATTTGTGGTTCCATTTATGCATCCACCTAGTTCATATGAATGGGTAGGTACAGGTGTAAACGGTGGATTTCCATTTATATGGGATTATAATCCACTGCGAGTAGATTTTACAGGTGCTCCTATTGATGATTATACATTTTATGTAAGAGAGATTAACTTCGGTTGTTATGGTCCTTATTCAGATCCTGCACGTTTATATATAATCGGTACACCGCCAATTACTTTGTCGGGTCCTGATAAGATTTGCTTGGGAGATACGGTTTGTTTCTCAGTGCCATTTATTCCAGAAACATATTATGAATGGGAAGCAGATAGTGCTAATATAATCGATGTTTCGAATAACGAAATGTGTTGCGTATTCTTCGATACAGGTTATCATGAAGTGCGTGTATTTGCCTTAAACGATTGTGGTAGTAGTAATAATGATACCATTGCGGTAGTTTCAAAATTATTAGATATTAATTTAGGTCCAGATAAAAGTATCTGTAATGGTGATTCGATACAATTAAATGCAGATAACTCTGGAGTCACTAAATTAATTTCTACAGTTTTTGATGGTAGTAGTTTTGCCAAAGGAAATATGTTTGATATCAAAGCAATTCATGATGCAACGATTATGAATTTTGATATCAATTTACAAACGGCAGCGGCAGCAGATGTACAAGTATATTATAAAGATGGTTCATTTGTAGGTAGCGAAACGAATGC
>CANHVE010000231.1 GCA_947464015.1 Saprospirales bacterium
AGCTGACATAGAAAATGAAATAAAAGCATTAGAAGATAAAGCCAATAATGAATCGGCTCACGACTTAGAAGAAAAGGAAAGTATTTACGAGCAAGTAGATAAACTTAAAGTAGAAAAAGATAAGCAATTAGAAGTTATTTTAGATGAGTTGTTGCCTGATGCATTTGCCGTAATTAAAGAAGTATCTTTCCGTTTTACTAATAATTCTAGTATTGAGGCCACAGCTACTGATTTAGATAGAAATTTAGCAGTGACTCGTCCACATATTCAAATAAAAGGAAATACAGTAGAATATAAAAATGAATGGTTAGCGGCTGGAAGTCCTATTAAATGGGATATGATACATTACGATGTACAGCTGATTGGTGGAAAGGTATTACATGATGGTAAAATTGCCGAGATGAAAACAGGGGAAGGTAAAACCTTAGTTTCTACTTTGCCAGTATACTTAAATGCATTAACGGGAGAGGGAGTACACTTAGTAACAGTAAATGATTACTTATCGAAAAGAGATAGTGAGTGGAATGAACCAATTTATAATTTCTTAGGATTGACTGTGGATTGTATTGATAAGCATCAACCTAATTCGGATGAAAGAAGAAATGCTTATTACAGTGATATTACCTATGGTACTAATAACGAATTTGGCTTTGATTATTTGAGAGATAATATGGTGCGTACACCAGAAGAAATGGTGCAACGTAAATTTCATTTCGCTATAGTAGATGAGGTCGATTCGGTATTGATTGATGATGCACGAACACCATTGATAATTTCTGGTCCGGTTGAAAGTAGTGATGAAAAAGACTTCTATGAATTGAAACCTAGAATTCAGCGAATATTTGAAGCACAAACAAAATTAGTAACCAAATATATTTCAGATGCGAAAGCCTTGATTAAAGAAGGTAAAGATGGTGCAGAAGAAGGTATGGGGGGATTGGCTTTATTGAGAGCACATAGAGCTTTGCCTAAGAATAAAGTTTTAATTAAGTTTTTGAGTGAAAGTGGGATTAAACAAATTTTGACTAAAACAGAATCTGTTTATTTGTCGAACAATCAAGAGCGAATGAAAGAGTGTGACAAAGATTTATACTTTGTTATAGATGAAAAAAACAATTCAATCGATTTGACCGATAAAGGGATTGAGATGATTACAGGTGCAGGGGAAGATAAAGAATTTTTCGTTTTGCCAGATGTAGGTTCGGAAGTAGCTAAAATTGAAAAAATGGCTTCTACTGAAGAAGAGAAGTTTAAGATGAAAGATGAGGTAATGCGCAATTTTGCAGTTAAAAGTGAACGCGTACACTCGATTCAACAATTATTAAAAGCCTACGCCCTTTTTGAAAAAGAAGTGGAGTATGTGGTAATGGATGGCAAAGTAAAAATTGTAGATGAAAACACAGGTCGTATATTAGATGGAAGAAGATATAGTGATGGTTTGCATCAAGCGATAGAAGCGAAAGAAAATGTGAAAGTACAAAGTGCTACACAAACTTGGGCTACAGTTACCTTGCAAAATTATTTTAGAATGTATCATAAGTTAGCTGGTATGACAGGTACAGCTGAGACTGAAGCAGGCGAGTTATGGGATATCTATAAATTAGATGTGACATTAATTCCTACACATCGTGATGTGGTTAGAGAAGATAAAGAAGATTTAGTATATAAAACTAAAAGAGAGAAATATGCAGCTATCATTGATGAGATAGTAAAAATGAAAGAAGCAGGAAGACCTGTTCTAGTAGGTACTTCAAGCGTTGAGGTGTCAGAGTTAATCGGTAGAATTTTAACGCAGAAAAAAATTGCACACAATGTATTGAATGCGAAACAACATCAACGAGAAGCTGAGATAGTAGCCGATGCAGGTAAAAGTGGTCAGATAACTATTGCAACGAATATGGCTGGTAGAGGAACGGATATCAAGTTGAGTCCAGAGGTAAAAACGGCTGGAGGTCTTGCTATTATTGGTAGTGAGCGTCATGATTCGAGAAGGGTTGATCGTCAGTTGCGTGGTAGAGCTGGTAGACAAGGGGATCCAGGATCTTCACAGTTTTTCGTTTCATTAGAAGATGATTTAATGCGTTTGTTTGGTAGTGATCGAATTAGTAAAGTAATGGATCGTTTTGGTTATAAAGAAGGGGAAGTGATTCAACATAGTATGATTACGAATTCGATAGAACGAGCTCAAAAGAAAGTAGAAGAAAATAATTTCGGTATTCGTAAAAGACTTTTAGAGTATGATGATGTGATGAATAACCAACGTAATGCTATTTATACGAGAAGAAGACATGCATTATTTGGGGAACGATTAAAAGTAGATATTCTCAATACCATATATGAAATGTGTGAAGAGATTATCAATAATACGAAAGCAGAAAATGATTACGAAGCTTTTAAATTAGATGCTATTAGATATTTCTCTCATAATTCTAAAATTACAGAAACAGATTTTCAAAGTGGGAAAGAAGCTACATTGATTCAACAATTTTATGATGAAGTGATTGATCTTTATGATTATAAATGTAATCAATTACGACAAACTACATTCCCGGTATTAAAAAGCATGTATGATGATAATGGAGCGAATATAAAAAATGTTGTGATTCCCATACATGATGGTAAAACAGGATTGAATATCATTGTGAATTTAGAAAAAGCCATTCAATCGGAATGTTCTGAAGTAGTGAATGCTTTTGAAAGTAGTATCACTCTTTCATTTATAGATGAAGCATGGAAGATTCATTTAAGAGCCATGGATGATTTAAAACAAGAAGTGCAAAATGCCTCTATTGAACAAAAAGATCCATTATTAATTTACAAGTTAGAATCCTATAATTTGTTTAAAGAAATGGTGAGTAATACGAATAAAGAAATTTGTTCATTCTTATTTAAAGGGAGTATACCTCAATCGAATAATTCGAATAATTCAGAAGTGAAAGAAGCGAAAGAACAAAAAAGAAGTAGTAATAATCAATTAAAAGCAGGTAGAGATAATTCTTTATTAGAAGCGCCAAGGGGCAATGCTAATGCAGGTGAAATGCCAGCAGAAGAAAAACCTAAGTTAGAGCCAATACGCGTTGGTCCTAAAGTAGGAAGAAATGATCCATGTCCTTGTGGAAGTGGTAAAAAATTTAAATCATGTCATGGTAAAGAAGAATTAGTATAATTATGGATATAAACACGTATATAGATCACACTAATTTAAAACCTGATGCAACAAAGATGTCTATTGATCAACTTTGTGGCGAAGCAATAGAACATCGTTTTAAAGCCGTATGTGTGGCACCTTATTTTGTTGGTCATGCAGCTGAAAAATTAAAACATAGTGATGTGAAAGTGGCTACAGTAATTGGTTTTCCTATGGGATATTCTTGTGCTGCAGCAAAAGTAGAAGAGGTGAAAAGAGCCATTAATGATGGCGCTCATGAAATAGATGTAGTTATAAATATTCAAGCAGTAAAGGCAGGAGATTTTAACTATATAAAAAATGAATTAGAAAGTATAACTACTTATACGCATATGAAAAATCATGTAGTAAAAGTAATTATAGAAATTGGCTTATTGACTCAGCAAGAAATTATAAATACATGTAAAGTATGTGAAGAAGTAGGAGTAGATTTTGTAAAAACATCTACAGGAGTAATAGGAAGAGGAACTACGACAGCAGATATTATATTGTTAAAAAAATTATTGCCATCAAAAATTAAGGTGAAGGCTAGTGGTGGTATTAGAACTAGAGAACAAGTGAT
>CANHVE010000232.1 GCA_947464015.1 Saprospirales bacterium
CTCGCTATGATGTGTTATACTTCATGGTTGGGTTATGTTTTTGTAGCAGTAATTATTGTTTATAGTTTTTGGAAATTACAATTTGTAAGTGGTTTCAAAACTTTGATTGGTGTAACGGTGGTGGTGAGTGTAGGAATACTCGCATTAACTATTTATCAATATAGTCAGATCAATGGTTTAGAAAACTATCTACTCGAAATGAAATCGAGATATGCAGTTAGAGGTATTGTGCCTAGAGGCGTTTCGGGCTTGTTTGCTAATGTTTGGGGAGTGTTAGTCAATATCAAAAATCTATTAGTGAATTATTTAATTCATTATAATTTAATTTATTTATGGTTGATTGGTATTTTCTTTTTTGTGATGAGTAAGAAAAAAACCAATTTTGTTTTCACCCGAAATGGTTATCGTTTTTTAATTCTATCTGGATTTACCATTTTATTTTTTCATATCATCTTTTTAGAATATTCACATCATGATTTTTCTGTATTGTATGGTTCATTGATGTTATCTGTTATTGTAGGTATATTGTTTCATAAAATATTATTTACGCGTAGAGTAAAACCAAGATGGATAAATGTTTCCATTATTACTATGTGTAGTCTCATGGTAATTGAATATTGGCTAATGAATAGAGCCTTTGATGCTACACAAAAAACAGATAGCCAATTGTATAATAACAATAATAAATTATCAAATCAAAAAGATCTTGTGCTTTTTTATATAGCCAATAAAGAAGACAAAATGGATTTATTAGATATATATCCGTATAAAAGAAATATCAAAAACGTAAGTAATATAGAAGAAGCTCAAGCTTTTTTAAGAGCGCATCATCAAGCAAAAGGCTACATTGTCAATTATGAATTAACGAATATAGCTCCAGAAATTATTCCTTAATTATTTACCTTTAAAAGCAGGTTTCCGTTTTTCTAAAAAGGCTGTCGTTCCTTCTTTAAAATCATCGCTAGCTCCAGCTATCGTTTGGCAATATTTTTCATATTCCAACATCGTTTCTAAATTTTCATTCATGCCTTTATTCAACATTTTTTTCATCAAGGCAATTGCTTTGGTTGGCGCTACAGCATATCTATTGGCATAGTTCGCTACTGTAGCATCTAATTCTTCTGGACTAGAAATAGCATTGATAATGCCTAATTGATGTGCTTCGGTGGCGCTTATTTTATTCCCTAAAGTACTCCACTCAAAAGCTTTATGATATCCTACCAATCGTGGTAAGAAATAAGACGAACCTGAATCGAGCACTAATCCAATATTTACAAAAACTTCTATCATACTAGCTTCAGTGCTTGCTACAATTATATCACATGCTAAAGCTAATGAACAGCCTGCTCCTGCTGCCACTCCATGCAATCGACAAATAATTGGTTTAGGCATAGTACGAATCAAAGTGATAATTGGATTATATCTTTTATCTAAAGATTCTCTAAAATTTATTTCTTTCCCTGGCACTCTGTCTTTTAAATCTTGTCCACTACAAAATGCTTTTCCAGCACCACTCAATACAACAACTCTTACGTTATCGTCTTTTGTTGCTGATTTTAATGCATCTATCAATTCAAAACTCATGTCATTATTAAATGAGTTATAAGATTCTGGTCTGTTTAAGGTAATGGTTCCTATGCCATTATCTATCGTATAAAGAATGTTTTTATATTCCATAATACTCACTAATTAAAAAATCAATTTTGGATTATCTAATATTTTTCGGATACCGTCTTCGATTGGAGTTAAATCTCTTCCTAATAAAGTGCGCATTTTAGTAATATCTGGTTTACGTCTGCTCATATCTCCTTCCATCAATGGAGGTAAGTGTTTAATACCAGATTTAGAACCTGAAAGCGTAATAATCATTTTAGCTAAATCAATAATTTTTATTTCATTATCGTTACCAATATTCACCACATCATTAATAAATTTATCTCCATAAGCTGCATTAGCACAAGCTTCAATATTATCATCTACGTAACAGAAAGTACGAGTTTGACTTCCGTCTCCATAGATGGTTAAGTCTTTTCCTGCTAAAGCGTCTTTAATAAACTTACTCATCACAAAGTCGGTACTTTGTTTTGGACCATAGGTATTAAAAAATCGAAATACGGTGTATTCTAATCCATATTCTCTTTCGTAAGATTTTAAAAAGGCTTCTCCTACATTTTTTACAACCGCATATGGTAATCTTGAATTTAAGGGCGTTGTTAATTCATTTTGAGGATGCTCAAAAGGTTCGCCATAAACTTCAGAAGAAGACGAATAGAATACTCTTTTCACTCCTGTGTTTTTACATAAGTCTAATAAATATTTAAACCCTTGAATATCATTTAATACCATGATTGGATTATCGAGAGTACGTTTTACTCCTACTACTGCGGCATAATGAAAAACATAATCAAAAGAATCATTCAACATGACAGCTGAAACATCTCTAAAATTATTTACATCTGCTTTTACAAATCGCCAATTTTTCTTGTCTTTTGGAGGTAATCTTTTGATGCTTCCTGTTAAAAGGTTATCCATAATAACCACAAAGTTTTCTGGATTTTCAATCATTTTATCTGCGATGCAAGAGCCTACAAAGCCAGCTCCACCAGTTACGAGTATACGTCTTTTATATTCCATATTATTTATTGTTTACAAGATCTAAAAGATATTGACCATATCCACTTTTTAATAGGGGAGTAGCAATATCAATAAGTTGTTCTTTTGTAATGAATTTTTCTTGATAAGCGATTTCTTCTATACATCCAATTTTCAAGCCTTGTCTTTCTTCTATTACCTGTACAAATTGTGATGCTTGCATGAGTGAATTAAAAGTACCTGTATCTAACCAAGCTGTACCTCTATCTAACACCCCTACTTTCAATTTATTTGTTTTTAAATATTCTTTATTTATGTCTGTAATTTCGTATTCGCCGCGTGCACTAGGCTCTAATTTACAGGCAATGTCAACAACTGAATTATCATAAAAATATAAACCTGGTACAGCATAATGGCTTTTTGGCTTTGCTGGTTTTTCTTCAATACTAATAGCGTTTCCTGCCTGATCAAATTCAACTACACCATATCTTTCAGGATCGCTTACGTGATAGGCAAAAATAACTCCTCCTTCAGGCTGTGTATATTGTTTAAGCATGGTGCCCATAGTAGAACCATAAAATATATTATCGCCTAATACCAATGCTACACTGTCGTTTCCAATAAATTCTTTACCTAATACAAACGCTTGTGCAAGTCCATTTGGCGTTTCTTGTACTTTATAACTAAACTTACAACCTATTCTACTTCCATCTCCTAATAATCGTTCAAAATTTGGTAAATCGATTGGGGTAGAAATAATTAATATTTCTCTAATGCCAGCCAACATTAATGTAGATAAGGGATAATAAATCATTGGCTTATCGTAAATAGGCATACTTTGTTTGCTAATCGCTAAAGTAATTGGGTGTAAACGAGTACCTGCTCCTCCAGCTAGTATAATTCCTTTCATAATTTGAGTTCTTTCTATTCTATAACAAATATAATGATAATTAAACAATAGTATTAGTATGTTATCTAATATTTACTTTTCTGATAAATAGTATATTTACACTCGATAAAACAGGGTAAATGATAGAAAAAACAGAAGAAGAATGGAAAAAATCACTTAGTGATGAAGCCTATGAAGTATTAAGAAAAAAAGGAACTGAGCGACCGTTTAGTGGTAAATACAATGATTTTTTTGAAGAAGGGA
>CANHVE010000233.1 GCA_947464015.1 Saprospirales bacterium
CCTCCAGAAGCTCCTCCACTACCATTACCTCCATTACCACCTGCAAATCCTGAACAAGAACATTCAGATCCACCTCGGCCACCGCCGCCTCCACCGCCTCCGTTTCTTGGAGAACCTGCAGATCCTGCACCACCTGGTGTTCCACCAAATCCACCTGCTGTACCTACTGCTCCAGTTCCACCTGAAGCTCCACCTCCTGGTGTACTACAATCACAACAACTTCCACCTCCATTACCACCATTCGATCCTATTGAACCAGCTGAACCACCTGCTCCAGCCGCACCAGCACTGGCACTTCCACTTGTTATTGTACATCTTATAATTTCATATCCAGCACATCCTGATAAATAAATACCATAATTTGATTTTCCATTACCAGAGGTAGTATTACCAGTAGCATTAGAAGTAGTAACATTTAAATCAATCAATTTCCAATTGCTCGCATTAGAAAAGAATCCCATCGTATGTGCAATATTACCATCAATTGTTTGTGTTCCACTACAATTTACAGTTGTTGAAGTATTTGAACTTTTATTCCAAACTCCACCTGATTCTGTATAACCACCTTCAATAATTAAATTGGCTGGTATATTCAAAATACTTGTTTCGTTATAAACTCCATTTTTAATTTTCATATGTAATTTACCCGACATATTAGCTAGTGCAAAAGCAATAGTTCTATATGGATTTAATGGTCCGCCTCCTCCAACAACATCAGTTCCAGTTGGTGATACATAAATAAAATCACAACTAGTTGCGCCAACAGTAATAGTACAAACGGCAAATGCATCTGCTCCCGCACAAGCATCATTATAGGTAACCGTAACATTATATGTTCCAGCAATGGATGGACTTGTCCAATTGACACTACTACCCGAAAATGCAGAAAGTGTGCCACCAGATGCAGCCCAAGTATATCCTGTATTATTTACCATTGCATCTACTTCAGGTGGTAATAAAGTTCCTAAAGCATAGGTAGATCCAGGTAATACCGTTGATCCACATATACTTGACTGAATAGGTGGCGGATTATCCCCATTTCTATATGGAAAGCCTACAGGTGCTGTAGTGCTTCCATTATAGGATTGATAGGTTACTCGTGAACAATTTGAAATAGTTGTTTGGGTTGAAAAATCAGCAGTACAATTAGAAGTAATTTTAACTCTATATAATCTTGTACCTGCTATTTGTGGAGGTGTAAATGTAGAAGAGTTAGCACCAGGTATATCTGTCCAACCAAACGCACTAGCACAATCTGTATTTTCACTTACTTGCCATTGATAAAATCTTCCATATGATAAACCAGAACTAGCATCTGTATTTGCTATAACACTTAATGTAGTAGTAGAACCAAGACATAAAACTGTATTAACTACTGGCTGTGTATTGATGGTTGGAGCTGATGAAAAACTCCATCTGTATGCATATCGAACTCTAAAATTTCCACACCAATCACTCCATGCTTCAGTCCAACCACTAGTAGAACTAGAAATACAATAAGCTCCTACTGTTCTAAAATTAATGGTATTTAAGGTTTGATTATCACATCTTCTATAATCCGAATTGAAAGTACAACTATTGTATGCATCCATAGGATTACAATCATTTTCCCAAGCGTCTAATCCTAATACAAATTGTGTTTGAGAAGTACTAGCCGTATTCACTATGGCACAAGGTACAGGCCCTGTACAGCCATTGTATCCTATATTCCATACCGTACCTCCCATTTCTTCATAGGTTAAGGTAGTAGTTCCTTGCAATACCCCACCAAGATATCCTCTTATTATCCATGCTGGATCTGGATCCCCACAACCAAAACAATCAGAAGCACCTGAACGTTCTGCAGCTATTATTTGAACTTCTAATTTGACGTTTTGTGCTTTAATACTCAAGCTGGAAATGAGTAAAATTGAAGCAAAAAGTGTTAAGTAAATATTTTTCATACTTAAGTTTAATATATTATTTAAGGGTAAATTTTATTTTTTAGTAAATGAGTATTTTTCACTCATCATTGGATCTTTTCTCCAGATGCTAAATGAATTGCCTTCTAATTTATAAGAGTAATATGTCGCGCTCACTTTACTTTTATCAGCCGAATAAAAAGTGATAATTAATTCTGTATCCGTTAATTTATATTCGTAAGATTTTTCTTGTTTATTACGTATTAAATTAATCATGCCTGCATTCGTAAATTGCACTAATAAATGATTAGTAAAGGCATCATAAAAGAAATAGTTCTCTTTATTCGCTTCATCTGAATTGGTAAATTTTCTGTCCACTTGTTTCAATTCCCATGATCCTACAATCTGTGAAGATTTGTTTAAATTGCCCTGTGCACTAAGATTAGTAGTATACAATAAAACAATTGAACTTATTAAAATAAGTATTTTTTTCATATTTAATGGTATTAGATTTTAACTGCTGTTATTTCAATATATTCATTTAAATCATTTAGCTTAAACTTAACTAAAAGCTTATCTCCTATTAATTTATAACTTAATATTTCTTCCTCTTTATTGTTCGAATTCATAAGTATTATTTGATTTTCTTTAACCTTATAAGTATATTGAATTGAACTATTATCAGGTTTTATAAATGAATGATCTGCTTTAAAAGTGAAATTTGACTTTTGAGCTATCATTTTATCCATATCGCTAGCAGTTTTATGCATTGGAATAGTTGCATTTTCGTTTTCGAAAATTTGATAGGATTGAACTTGCCAAGAGGATATTAATTGTGTAGAATTATTTTGAGCTCTTGAAATTTGAGCAATAATGAACAATACAAAAAGAATTGTAAACTTTTGTTTCATATATTAAGTGTTTTAGAGTTGCTACTAAGGTATTAATAAATTCTATAACAAACAATATGAAATTATATCATTTTGAAATTCAATAGTATATAAGTACTAATGATTATTAAAATATGTGTATTTTACTCAAATTGTCTATTTAAACATTTAGTATGTGGATATGATTTGTTTTATTCATTTCAAATAGAATTTAATTCTACTAAATAGATTAATAACTTTACTTTATTAAATTACTAATGAAAATATATAAACTTTTCTCGTGCTTCATTTTTTTATTACATTCTTTTTGTTTGGTGAATGCGCAAAATGATTCTATAAATAAATCATCAAGTATTAGTATTCATCAACTAAACAATACCCTGGTAAATGTATTGGTAGAAGATCGATTTTCTCCTCCAGTTGCCTCAAGAATTCATGCCTACTGCAATTTAGCTTATTATGAAGTTTTAAATGCAAATCATCCGACAAAAAGTTTTAGTACACTATTGCCCAATTATCATTGTAATGATTTTTTATCAAACATTGACTCCAATAATGAATTAGCAGCCACTATTGCTTTTATTCTAGTAGCTACCGATTTAACTTTCTCTACAAATGAATGGAATGAACTTACAAATAAATTACAATCAAACTCAAACGATAGTTTGCGTTTTAATCAATGTAAAATCCAATATGAAATATGGTTGCAATCATATCTAAAATGGACTAAAGAAGATGGCTTTAAACAAAGATTATCCAAAGAAATATATACTTTGTCTGCTTCTTATAAAGATTACAAACTTACTCCACCTGCTTATAAACCTGCTTTAGAATCGCATTGGGGTGAATTACGACCATTTCTTATTCAAAATAAAAATGAATTCAGTACTCATAAAAATTTTGAGA
>CANHVE010000234.1 GCA_947464015.1 Saprospirales bacterium
AAAAATATTCTGAGGCAGGTCTTCTGACTTGTTCTACTGCAATCGTCTTCCCATCACGCCAGGCGTAAAAGTGACCTATAGTATTGCAACATTTGTAACTTTATTTAATCTAAATAAAGTATAAGAACTTACAGCAGCGGGTACTGTTCCTGATTTTCACAGGATTCCCTTTTCATCTGTTGAATAAATTATTCAACTAGAACCTAGAATACTACAAAAGTACTAATATTATGACAAATGAATCCAATTTTATTAATTTTACAGGGATGAAAATAAAAGAAATCACTTCCTATCTAGAAGCTATTGCTCCTCTACATTATCAAGAATCATACGACAATAGCGGTTTATTAGTAGGCCATCCCGAACAAGAAGTCACCAAAGCATTAATATGTCTAGATTCTACAGAAGCAATTGTAGACGAAGCCATTAAGCATAATTGTGATTTAATTATTGCCCATCATCCCATCATTTTTTCGGGACTTAAAAAGTTAAATGGCAAAAATTATATCGAACGTACCGTTATAAAAGCTATTCAACATAGAATTGCCATTTATGCGATACATACCAATCTTGACAATATTCACGATGGAGTTAATAGTATGATTGCCAATAAATTAGGATTAGAAGACACCTATGTTTTACAACCTAAAAAAGAAATTTTAAAGAAATTAATCGTATTTGTGCCCATTGATGCGGTAGAGAAAGTTGCCTCCGCTATACATGAAGCAGGAGCCGGACATATAGGAAACTATAGCCATACGAGCTTCAGAGCACCTGGTTTAGGTACTTTTAAAGGCAATGAAGCCAGTCAGCCAAGCATCGGAACCAAGGGCCAATTAGAAGAAGTACAAGAGTTTCGTTTCGAAACAGTTTTTTTAGCCCACTTAGAAAATAAAGTACTAAAAGCTATGTTTACGGCTCATCCTTATGAAGAAGTAGCCTATGATATAGTACATTTAGATAATTTAACAGATATGGTAGGAGCTGGTAAAATTGGACATTTACCCCAAGCGATGGATAGTAAAGATTTTCTATTATGGGTAAAAGAAAAATTTAATATCCAATGTATCCGTCATACGAATCTAGTGAAAAAACAAGTGCTAAATGTAGCTATTTGCGGGGGTTCTGGCTCTTTTTTATTGCAAGATGCCATCCGTCAGAATGCCGATGTATTTATCACTGCCGACTATAAATACCATCAGTTTTTTGATGCAGAAGACAAAATTATCATAGCCGATATTGGTCATTATGAGAGCGAACAATTCACAAAAGAATTAATATTTGAGCTATTAAGCCAAAAATTCCCTAATTTTGCACTTCATTTTTCGGAACTAAATACAAATCCAATTAAATATTTATAAAATAAGACTATGACAAAAGATAAAGAAATATCAATGGATGAAAAATTGAACCTATTACTTGATTTACAAAGTATAGATTCACAAATTGACAAGATACATACATTAAAAGGCGAATTACCTTTAGAAGTTAAAGATTTAGAAGATGAAATCGAAGGATTGAATACTCGTCTAGCTAATTTTGAAAAAGATGTTGAAGCATTAAATGCTGAAATATCTAGACATAAAAACAATATTGTTGAAGCTACTGCACTTATCGCTAAATATACAAAACAACAAGATAACGTAAAAAACAATCGTGAATTTGATGCTTTAACAAAAGAAATTGAACTTCAAAAATTAGAAGTACAATTATCTGAAAAAAGAAGCAAAGAAAATGCAGTTAAATTAGATGCTAAAAAAGAAACGATTGAAGAAACGAACAAAAAAATAGCAGATAAAGAAAAAGCATTGAAAGCTAAAAATAAAGAATTAGATAAAATCATTACTGAAACAGATAAAGAAGAAAAAGATCTACAAAAAAAATCGGATGCTGCATCTAAAAAAATCGAAGAGCGTTTATTGGTAGCATATAGCCGTATTAGAAAAGCGTATCGTAATGGTTTAGCTGTAGTAAGTGTTGAACGTGATGCTTGTGGCGGATGTTTCGCTCAAGTACCTCCTCAATTACAAATGGAAATCCGTCAACGTAAAAAAATTATTTTATGTGAGCACTGTGGTAGAATTTTAGTAGCACCAAATGTTGCTGAATTCGCTTAATTGTATACCATTCAAGTGTTTCAAAACTATATAAAAATAAAAACCACCATTGGTCTAATGGTGGTTTTTTTATGTTATACCTCTTCTTGTATAGCACAAAATTTTGATTTTAATAGCAAATGTAAAAGTGCTTATCAAGATATCATTTCAATGAAATCTAAAAGCGCTAAAAGCACTCTGGATGCTGAACGAACTGAACATAGTAAAAATCTGATTCCTATATATCTTGAAAATTATATTGACTTTTTAGAGCTATTCTGTACCGAAAATAAAAGTCGTTATCAATTCTTATTACAAAACGAAAGCACTCGTATCACAGCTTTGCAAAAAGGCGACAAAAATTCTCCCTACTTTTTATTTACACAAGCCGAAATCTATATTCAATGGGCGGTGATTAAATTGAAATTTGGCGATTATGTAAGTGCGATCTTAGATATACGCAAAGCCAATAATTTACTCGAGACGAATGCTGAAAAATTCAAAGATTTCAAACCTAACAAAAAATCGCAAGCCATGCTACAATGCTTGTTTGGTAGTATTCCCGACAGTTATAAATGGGGAGGTTCTCTATTAGGTTTAAACGGTAGCATTGAAGAAGGAATTAAAACCTTATCTACACTAATCGAGAATAATTCAACTGATTTTATTTATAAAGATGAAACTTTGGTAATCTATTCCATGATCCAATTTCACTTGAATAATAAACCAGAAGAAGCATGGAATATCCTCAAAAAAAACAATTATCCAGTTAGTGGCAATGCGCTCTCTTATTATATTACAGGGTATATAGGCACATATGGTGGACACAGCGCAGAAGCCTTACGTATCCTCACCGAGATGCCTCGAACGAGTACCGTTTATCAATCAATGCCTATCGTAGATTTTCTAATTGGATTATGTAAGATGTATGCATTAGACAAAACAGCAAATGTACATTTTGATATCTTTTTAAAAAACACCAAAAGTGAAAACTATAAAAAAGCAGTTCAACAAAAATTAGCTTGGTTAGCTTTATTAAACAGCGGAGCAGAAGCATATAAAACAGCCATTGCCAAGGTGAAGGACATAGGTGTTGAGATAATCGATGCTGACAAACAGGCTATGAAAGAAGCTAATAGCAATCAGGTACCCGATATCAAATTATTGAAATTGCGTTTGTTGTGTGATGGTGGAAACTATGATAAGGCAAAATTGATTTTACAAACGATACGAGATGATGATTATGTAGATACCAAAAAGAAATTAGAATATCTATATCGTAAAGCGCGCTATTTACATTTGACCAAAGATATAAGCAATGCACTTAGTGCTTATCAAGTTGTAATCAATCAAGGCAAAGACAAACCTTATTACTATGCCGCCAATGCAGCACTTCAAATGGCTTATATCTACGAAGAAAAAAACAATAAAACAGAAGCGATTAAATATTACAATTTATGTTTGTCGATGAAAGATCATGAATATGTTAATAGTCTTTCTCAAAAAGCCAAAGCTGGATTGAATCGCTTGGATTAATGTTGTATCTATTTATTTCTATTAAGGCACATATTTTATGTTAAT
>CANHVE010000235.1 GCA_947464015.1 Saprospirales bacterium
AGATACTTCAAAAGTAATCTTTTCTAATTAAACAATAAATTTTTACTTTAACTTCTTTTATTTCTAGTACTGATATTTTTAGTATAAATGAATTAAGTTCCCCTAAAAAACCATTATTAATCTATTTATTACTCCTTGTTAATCGACTTCTAAAGATTTTACGCTGATTATTTAATCTAGATTTAAGTGCAATATCCAATTTTTCTGTAGCGGCACTATATGCGATGGGTGCAATTTGAATTAAGTTTTTTTCAATGAATACGATTGTTTCTTTGGGATAAATATTATAAATTTCTCTTAAGGTCCAACCAATTCCTTTTTGCACATAATATTCAGAATCACTCAATAATGGTTGTACAAAAGAAATTAACTCTTTAAAAGTTAATACTTTTTTACGTTTACTGGCATATTCTAATAGCCCAACTACTGACTGTCTTCGTTTCCATAGATTTTCCGAATTATTCCATTCTTTATATATAGGCAAAATCCAATCAGGATTTTCTTCCAACAATTGAGCATATATTTTAGATAAATCATCGCTATGTTCCCAACAAGAACACTTATCTACCCAGTGAATGATTTTCTCAAATTCATATTTACTTAATGATTTATGTTGAAATGGGTAAATAGCTATACTCCTAGATTCAAAATAGGAAGTATTATGCCATATAAAATCCCAAATAGCCAA
Source organism: Saprospirales bacterium (assembly GCA_947464015.1). Taxonomy (GTDB): domain Bacteria; phylum Bacteroidota; class Bacteroidia; order Chitinophagales; family CAMDFR01; genus CAMDFR01. The sequence continues at coordinate 689 of CANHVE010000235.1, forward strand.
TTGTGTTTCAGTATCGAATCGTTGAAATGTAAATACTTTTTGTTTGATAAAAGCTCTAAGAGAAGGAACTGTATAATGAAACTTGTGAAGAGCAGCATACTCTTTACTTTTATATGCAGCATTTAGTTCTAAATAGCTTTCTAATTCTTTTAAATATTTGTCCATATTGAAGCAGTAAAAATATACTATATCCCATTAAATTACATGACCTACGTTAAGATATTGCTGTATATTTATGAAAATATATAGATCGTTGAATTTTTTAAATATTTTACCAAACGTTTGTTTGGTAAATTCAACTTTTTGTTACTATATTTGATTTTTATTTTCTACAACAATTAATATTGATATAATGATTAGTGCATCATCCAGAAAAATTAAAAAAGTAGCCGTATTAGGTTCAGGCGTTATGGGCTCTCGTTTAGCTTGTCACTTTGCAAATATAGGTCTACAAACATACTTACTCGATATCGTTCCCTTTGATTTAAAAGAAGAAGAAAAAGCGATTCCAGCCGCTCGCAATCGAATTGTAAATGCAGCTTTAGATAGTACCTTAAAATCTAATCCATCTCCTATTTATGATAAAGCATTTGCTTCACGAATTAAAACAGGCAACTTCGATGATAATATGGAATGGATCAAAGACTGTGATTGGATTTTAGAAGCAGTTGTGGAAAATATCGACATCAAAAAACAAGTTTTTGAAAAAGTTGAAAAATATAGAAAAGCAGGTACGCTAATTACGTCAAATACATCTGGTATTCCTATCTCTCAAATGATTGAAGGTAGATCTGAAGATTTTAAAAAACATTTTTGTGGTACACATTTTTTTAATCCACCTCGCTACTTGAAATTATTAGAGGTGATTCCAACTGAATATACCGATGCTAGTGTAGTAGATTTCTTTATGAATTATGGGGCCTTATATTTAGGTAAAACGATGGTTCTATGTAAAGATACTCCTGCATTTATCGCTAATCGTGTTGGGGTTTTTAGTATTATGGCTATTTTCCATTTGATGCAAGAAATGGATATGACGATTGAAGAGATTGATGCCTTAACCGGACCAATTATAGGTAAACCTAAATCCGCTACATTCCGAACTTGTGATGTGGTAGGTATTGATACTTTAGTAAAAGTAGCAAAGGGTGCTTATGACAATTGTGTGAATGATGAAGCCCGTGAATTATTCCAAATCCCTGATTATGTAACTAAATTAGTAGACAACAAATGGTTTGGGGATAAGAGTGGACAAGGGTTTTATAAAAAAGAAAAAAGTGCTGCGGGCAAACAAATTCTAGCACTTGATGTAAAAACATTTGAATATAAACCTAGTGAAAAACCAAAATTTGCGTGTATCACAGCTGTTAAACCCATTGAAAATTTAAAAGAACGATTAATTGCTTTAAATAAACAAAATGATAAGGGAGCTGAATTTTTAAAAAAATTAGGCTATCATTTATATAAATATGTATCGAATCGTGTACCTGAAATTTCAGATGAGGTGTATCGTTTAGATGATGCTATGCGTGCAGGCTTTGGATGGGAATTAGGTCCTTTTGAAAATTGGGATGTATTAGGAGTGGAACGTACCGTTAAATCGATGAAAGAAGCAGGCTTTGCTCCGGCTTCATGGATCGACGAAATGTTAGCTGCAGGCAATACTAGTTTCTATAAAATTGAAAAAGGAATTCGTTACTATTACGATATGCTTACTAAAAGCTATAAACAAATACCAGGTCAAGATAAATTTATTCGTTTAGATAATTTACGTGCGAATGCACCTGTATGGAAAAGCACCGCTTGTACATTACATGATATTGGGGATGGTGTTTTGAATTTAGAATGGAATACCAAAATGAACTCGATTGGTGGCGAAGTGATAGAAGGACTAAATAAGGCTATTGAAATAGCTGAGAAAGATTGGAAAGGCTTAGTTATTGCAAATGAAGGAACGCAAGCATTTTCTGCTGGCGCAAACATCGGAATGATTTTCATGTTGGCAATTGATGAAGAATGGGATGAATTAAATTTTGCTATTGCAGCGTTCCAAAATACGATGATGCGAGTTCGTTATTCTTCAATACCTGTGGTAGTAGCGCCACACTCTTTAACTTTAGGTGGTGCTTGTGAAATGACTATGCATAGTGATGCAGCAGTATTAGCAGCTGAAAGCTATATCGGATTAGTAGAAGTAGGTGTAGGTGTTATTCCAGGTGGTGGAGGTACGAAAGAAATGGCATTACGAGCTTCAGATGCATATTATAATGGCGATCCACAGTTACCTACTTTATTCGAAAAATTCACTACAATCGCTACAGCAAAAGTTGCTACTTCTGCATATGAAGGATTTGGTATTGGTGTATTAGATAAGAAAAAAGATATTGTTTGTGTGAATGCCGATATGCGTATTGCAGAAGCAAAAAGAAAAGTATTAGAATTGCACGAAGCAGGGTATGTGCAACCACTTCAACGTACGGATATAGAAGTATTAGGAAGAACTGGTTTAGGAGCATTATACTCAGGTGTAGCTGGATTTAATATAGGTGGTTATGCTACTGAACACGATATGAAAGTAGCAAAAAAATTAGCCTATGTAATGTGTGGAGGTGATTTAAGTGAAAAAACTAAAGTAAGCGAACAATATCTTTTAGATTTAGAAAGAGAAGCTTTCTTGAGTTTATGTGCGGAGAAGAAAACACTTGAGCGTTTACAGAGTATTTTGACTACTGGAAAACCCTTGAGAAACTAAAAACTAGATGATAGATATTAGACTCTAGATAATAGATAAAAGGAAATAAAATGCATAATTTCAAAAACTTATTATTGTGGCAGAAAGCAATTGAATTATGTTTAGAGGTATATAAAAATATTAAAGAAATACCAAGTGAAGAAAAATATGGTTTAATAAGTCAAATTAAAAGAAGTGCAGTATCTATTCCATCTAATATCGCTGAAGGAGCAGGAAG
>CANHVE010000236.1 GCA_947464015.1 Saprospirales bacterium
CTTTTCTCCATATTCTTTTACATATTGATTTATTTGTCCCCAGATTTGTGCATCGTATTTATCTATTTCTTGTTGCTGTGATTCTTCATACTGTTGATACATCATACTATATTTAGTATATTTTTGTTGCAGCAATACTTTGTCTCCATTACCTTTTTCTATGTCTTGTTGTAGAAATTTAAGTTCTAATTGCAATGAATCAAAAAATACTTTATTCATGTTTTTAGATTGGGTCAATCTTTTTTCAATTTCAATTTTCCCTTTATATTGGTTAAACACTTCACTACTATTAATGTAACCAAATTTTTGATTGAAATAAATAACATAAATAGATAGACTAATTATCAAAAAGATTGTTACAAAAGGTAAGTATTTATTAATTTTTTGAAGCATATATTATTTTATTTGTATTGTAGAAAATTTGATTTTTATATTTTTTTAAATAGAAAACGCATTTGATAAACTTCTCCTTTTTCATTTATCACTTCTAGTGTGTAATACTCGTTATTATTTAGTATAGTATTTACTGGTATTACATGAAAATTATCTCCAACTATATTTATAATTGAAGAAGTACTTAAAACATAAGCACATGGTGCATCAGAACATACAACTATTTCGTGTCGACAATTATAAATTTTAAATTTTAGTTTTTCATTATATTTTTCATTATATAAAAAATTAACACTGCCTACCATATTATAATAACTAGCATCCAAAGATTTTGATAAAGCTGCATAATATGAATTAATAGTTGTTTTTATAGATGTAGGTTTTAATACACTTCCTAAAATAATGAGACCATCTCTGTAATTATAGTTAGTGATGGTAACTTCATTCGTAGAGGTATTAACACTTCCAAGAGGATTACTGATTGTATTACCATCAAATATTTGCGCTCTAATATTAGATTCAGTAATAGTATTTGGTGTAGCAAATTCACTACTCTTATATTTACATACAATTGTAGAACTAGGTTGCTGTGAAAATCCTTGATAAGCAATTCTATAATATCGATCAACTATATTTTTTGAATTATTACTACCAGTTGTATCTAGAAAAGAATCAATTCCTGGTGGGTAAGGTAGATTATCAGACGCCGTAGAATAAGTAGAAACAATATTATACATAATACCACCATCAAAAACCCCTGGGGTATCTATAGATATCGAATATGTAATATCATTATTTGCAACTACCGTTTTAAAAGGTATTGAATAAGTAACACCTTGTGTATTAGATGATTTCCACTTTATTACATCTTTGAATAAATCAGAACTTGGATATATACCGCTACTACCATTTATGATTGCATTTTCACTTTCATTATTAATAGTAAGAGTGTTACCATTTAAATACAAGCGATCTGAATGTAAATCAAAAGTTCCTCTTAGATTTACATTTCCACTAAGATTAATTGGGTTAGTATTTAGTTTTAAATCGAATAATTCAAAATTAGATCCTGTAGCTAAATTAGCTTGTGAAAAAGACAAAATAAGTTTACTACTATCAAGTCCACTGCCACTATCATCATATACTTGAAAATCACCATGCACTGAAATTATCTTACTTAATTCAACTTTCCCAGCATCTTTATCTACTAAAATATTAGGAAGTTTCCCTAATCCTTCTGTTGTGTTACCAATAATTGACTGATTGTCAAAACCGACTAATTTAATTAATGCATTACCTGCGCCAGCATTTACAGCTATTCCATTTTGTACAGTAGTTAAATTACCATATAATTCTAAAGATCCTGGACCATTTAGTGTAGTATTACTTACTGTACTAGTACTTAAAGCATTATAAGTTAAATTACCTAATACCTTTAATGTTTTTCCTTGATTAATAGAAATACTAATTGAACCAGCAGTTCTAGCATAAAAAATTAAATGATTAAATACGAAATCATTCGTAAAGATCATTGAATTTACTAATTGCACTGTTGAATTATATGTTTTTGGATCTACTGTACCACTAATTAAATTAAATCCTGAATTAGATGTCATTGCATCATGTAAATACAATATACCTGACGATTTATTGATTTCAATTTTATGTAATGATGCAGTTGTAGATGTTAGATCATTATTCCCATAAAGATGTTGATTACTACTACCAGTCATACAAAAAACAATATTCCCATTAAAATTAGATGTACCATTAGGTATTGCTTGATACATATCTCCCTGAACTTTAATTCTACCCGGTCCATTTATTGATTTTGTATTAGCTGTATGTTGTAATAATAATTTTAAATCATGTAATACAGTAATATCTGCAAGAGTATCTACATTTAGAGCTGTTGCTGTATTATAGCTAACTATATTTAAATTGTAAAATGAAATAGGATAACTAAAGGTTTGTGAACCTATTAATCGTAAAGTACTCATGTAAGTGCTTGCATCAAAATTTCCACTAATTAAATCAAATCCTCCAAAACTGCTTAATATCCCTCTTAAGTATAGTGTACCTGATGATTTATTAATTTCAATTTTATGAAGATTACACAATGTTGCCGTATTTAAATTGTTACCATATATATTTTGATCTGATGTACCATTCATAACAATTGTTATAGAACCTAATAAATCTGTAGTACCATTTGGACTTGCTTGGTATAAATCTTTTTTCAGATGTATTTTCCCTGGACCATTTAAATTTTTTGTACCAGATGAGGTTGGAGTGACAAATCGTAAATCATTTTCTACAGTCATTACTTTATTTTGTGCAATATTAACTGAAAAACCACCTGAGCCACCAAAATCGAAATCATATACTAATATGTCAGTATAAATATTTGTCAATCTATCAAACATGATTTTACCATTGTTGTGATAAAAATTCCCATCTAATTTAATACATCCACCAAAAGTAGTTATAGCTTTACTTGCATAGTAACTTCCTGCAGCTTGAAGTATACCTTTTTGTAGATTTATAGTTGCTGTTTTTGTGACAAAAACACCAGATTTTTGAATCAAGGTATCTGTCAATGTCATAGTTATTGAATCTTTAACTATTATAGTATCAGTATAAGTAGATTCTAAAACAATTCGTTTTGTTGTAAGAGTGCTTTCTATTTTACACTTTGGACTATTATTATCAAAAATTGTGGTTGTAGTTGTAGTTGGAACTGTTCCAGAGCTAGATCCACCCGATGTCGCAGACCAATTTCCTGTTGTACTCCAGTTATTATTTACTGCTCCTGTAAAATATAATGTAGTCTGTGCATGTAAATTTATGCAAAGTACTAGCAAAATAATTGGTTGAATTATTTTTTTCATACTAAAAAAGTATTTGGGGTTTTTACTTAATTTGTTTACTCTCGATTACATTATTGGATGCATCAATCAAACTAATTGTTATTACATTATCTTCTGATACTGTATATGCACCTAAGTTAATATAGGTATGATGTCCTTGATCAGTAACAATATTATTAGTAACATTCGTACTACTATTAAGTGTAAATATTTGTTCATAGTATTGATCAATATCTGAACTTACACCATATTGAATTTTGATAGAATAAATATTATTCAAATTCATTAATGTCAAGTCAACTGAAGCATTAGAATTTGTTAAGGTTGGTGTCTCTATAATCAATTGAGCATATCTTATTTGTGAAGTTGATTGAGAAAAAGCTATTTTTTCTA
>CANHVE010000237.1 GCA_947464015.1 Saprospirales bacterium
TTTGATGTATTTATAGTAAGTGATTTTTGCATCGTATTGTGCATTTACTAAATTGATTTGCGACTGCAACAACTGTGTATCGGCTTCTAGTAAATCAGTAAACACCGCAACAGAAGCTGTAAAACGATTTTGCATGATGCGTTGATTTTCTTTTGCTTGTTCTACTGTTTTTTCAGCCATTTTAATTTTTTGCAAACTCAATTCATAATTTTTTAACGCACTATATTGTTCAGAACGAATACCATCTTGTATTTGAGCTAAAAGCAAATCATTGATTTTAGTATTTATTTTTGTATCGCGAATACTAGCACGAGCGGTATATAAACTCGATAAATTCCAATTCAATGAAATCCCTGCATCCCAAGTCTCTTTAAATTTAGCTGTTTGAGGAAACACTCGTTGGTTTGGATTATTATAATAGAAATTAAAACCCGCGTTAACTGTTGGGAAATAGGCACTCTGAGCACTCTTCACTTGTTTTTGCGCAGCTAATATTTTAAAATTAAAACTTTTCCAATCTAATCGGTTGTCATAGGTAGGATTAAAAGTAAATGCAGTAGTAGGAGTAGCCTCAATATCTATAGGGCTCGGACTTAATTGAGTTTGTTCGTTAATACCTAATAATAAATTCATATTATAATTGATAATAGCGGCCGTATTATCAATTTCTGCTTGTGTAATTTCTAAATTTGATTTACTTAATTCTGCTTTTAAAACATCGTTAGGAAGAGCCATTCCAACCGTTTGAAAATTTTGAATATCCTTTATACGAGCATCAACTGTTTTCAAATTCTCTTTGATTAATTTAGCCGATTCGGTAGTTTTACAAAAAGTGTAATATTGTAGAATCGTATTCATCAAAATTTCTTCTTCTTCTTTTTTAGCATCCAATTGAGAAGCATACATCATATCTTTTGAAGATTGAAGATTATAGATATTACGCATTCCTGAAAAAACATTTTGTTGTATAGAAGCTCTATTAGCATATTGATTAGGGATGACTGGATTTAGTTCGGTAGTAATCACACCTGGAATAGTAATTTTGAAAGGCTCGATATTAGTACTTAATCTACTATAGGCTGCATTGACAGATATTTGTGGCAAGAATGCGTTTACTGCCATATCTTTTTTAGCGTTAGCGTTATCTGTTTTATAATTGCTAATTTGAATTGATTTAGCATTTTTAAGCGCTAGGTTTAAAGCCTCTTGAAGCGAAACACTGCGTGTAGTGTTTTCTTGAGCTTGAGTCAGTATACTCCATAAAGACAAGAGTATTATTAGAGATGTATTTTTATTCATAACTATGCTATTAAACATTTGTTTAACTTTTTATTTAGATAAATGATTTGTAATAAGATCTTTGAGGTGATTTTTCAATCTGTTTTTCATTTCGAGCATATAAACTTCATCTAGTGATTTTAAGTTCATAATTTTTTGAGCCATATGATCACTTTGCACATACATCCGTGGAGTACCAATAATGGTGAGGATAGTAAAGCCTGCATCTACTTTTTTGAATACTTTTTTTTGTATTCCATCTTCAATTATATGTTTTAGTATATTGAAATTATGCAACCATTTATCCATCATAAAATTGAATATTTTACTACGATTGCTCATACCCATTTCGCGATACATAATTTGATGAAACAATCTATTTTCGAAGAAACGATCTATAATCATATCTACTAGATGGAGTAGTTTATCGAGGTGAGTCATATGTTTATCGTCGATGATATGTGTAGCGGTTCGAAGTGATAGAATTCTACGTTCGATAACGGCGAGATATAAATCTTCTTTAGAGCCGAAATAGTAGGAAATCATGGCGATATTTACTTGAGCATCGGCAGCTAGTTTTCGAGTGGAAACAGCCTCATAACCATATTCGGCAAATAGCTTTTCGGCTATATCCATGATATGTTCTTTTTTTTCGTAAGCGATTTCAGTACTTGACATTATTTAAATTTTACGATACAAAATTAATCAATCGTTTAATTAATTAACAAATATATTTTTAAATTCGAAAATATTCTATTGTTTTTCAATGCATTAAAAATATTTACTAGCACAGATTTGGGGTGTAGCATACGTTAATAAGTTAAACGGATGATGAAATATTGGATAATTGTGACATGGTATCATCATATGGTCATAGTCTGAGTCGTTGGTTATGTAGGAACTTCTATAGCCGTTTCACTATTCAATATGCTAGACAACATGGCTACACCTTGTTCAGTAAAGACATTAGGCAATTTCCTTAAACCCATTACTTCTTTATTGGATATCACAATTTGTGACTTGCAATCTTCCAATTCTCTATTGCTTAATTGAAACATAAAATCTGCTGGGAAACGTTTTATATTTCTTTTTACTGATTGATTTAATATTCTAGTCTCTACTCCATACATCTCAGCTAAATCTCTGTCCAACATCACTTTTTGTCCGCGTATAAAATAGATTTTGGTTTGTATGAAGTCGTCTGTTATAATTATACGTTTTGCCATTATTTGAATTATTTATTTCTTAGTTTCCGCAATCTTAAAACCTATTCTAGTTCGCTTTGTATTTTTGCTTTGCTCACTTGCTTTTCTTATTTCATCTACTAATTCAAATAGTGTTTCAATTTCACCATCCTGTGTTTTTAGATCTAATCCTAAATGGATAATCTTTTTATCTATTTGCTCTAGTTTTAATAAAATGTCTTTATGGTTTAATAATTCTTGTCTAAATCTGGTAAATATTTTGATGATTCTAATATTTACTTGTATGGCGGTTGGACTATTTAAAACACTTGATAACATCAATACCCCATGTTCGGTAAAAGCATAAGGTAAGTATCTAGCTCCTCCCCAACTTGAGGTGCCAATTTGGCTCCTCAAGTTATCAAACTCTACTTTTGTTAATTCAAACATAAATTCTTCTGGGAAACGCTCCATATTGCGGCTTACTTGCCTTTTCAATTGCTTTGTCTCTACTCCATACATCTCTGCTAAATCTCTGTCCAACATCACTTTTTGTCCGCGTATAAAATAGATTTTGGTTTGTATGAAATCGTCTGTTATAGCTATACTTTTTGCCATTATTTGAATTATTTATTTCTTAGTTTTCGCAATCTTAAAACCTATTTTAGTTCGCTTTGTATTTTTGCTTTGTTCACTTGCTTTTCTTATTTCATCTACTAATTCAAACAAGGTTTCAATTTCACCATCCTGTGTTTTTAGGTCTAATCCTAAATGGATAATCTTATGATCTATCTGTTCTAATTTGAGTAAGATATCTTTATGATTTACTATCATTTCTCTTAATTTGATAAATACATCAATTATTTTCAAACTTACTTCTATCGCTTTCTCACTCTTTAATACATTAGCCAACATCAAAACTCCATGCTCTGTAAAAACATTTGGGAGTGAACCTCCTAAAACTTGTTTAGATGGTATCGCATTTTGCGATACCATCAATTGCACTTCTTTTTGATTAAGTTTATACATATAACGTTCAGGAAATCTCTTTATATTTCGTTTTACTTGCTCATTAAGCCTTCTAGTCTCCACAGCATACATCTCAGCTAAATCTCTATCTAACATCACTTTTTGTCCGCGTATAAAA
>CANHVE010000238.1 GCA_947464015.1 Saprospirales bacterium
GAGAGATTTCACCCATCGGTACGAAATCAAATCAATCGATTTGTGTACTTACCTTTTGGAGCAGGGGCGCGCATGTGCATAGGAAATCATTTTGCGATGATGGAAATGATTGTAGTATTATTTTTATTTATACAAAAATACAACTTTGATATATCAGCAAATTTTGAAGCGACACTCGATCCACTTATCACCTTACATGCTAAGAATGGCGTGCAGATAGATATACAGGCTAACTAACTTTATTATTTATTTTTCGTTGCAACATCATCATTTTATAAATATAAATGACAAGTAACAATAAACAGAACGACACCAATAATATAGTACCATTCACTTTTCCTAAGGCTTCATATAAAGCATAAGCTATTGCATTTACTCGTCTAGGACCATCTTCATGTTCCAGGCTATTTGCCAGCCAATAAAATCCTGTAGCAAATAATGCGAATCCAATAGAAGGTAATAGAAAAGATTTAGCATACGATTCTCTTTCTTCTTTGATGCGAATAGGGGTATATACTTTTTCTTCTTCTTGCATATGAATTAAATTTAGAATTGACCGTTTAAATAACGTTGTTTATTTTCCTCTGAAAAACCTAATACGATATCTGTATTATAATTCGACTTCAGGCTATATAAAAAGTCTTCTAGCGTAAATTCTTTAAAAGCCGATTTATGCACTTGTAATTCTTGTCCATCGCGAAACTTCATCACAATAAAATGATTTTTGATACCATTTTGTGTAATCTCATAGATATAGGCCCAAACTAATTTTTTAGGTTCGGTGACAAGTGTATTACGTACAAACTCAATTTTTTTCATAGTACTTTTTGATGAAAAATACAAAATGGGCGAAAGGAATACTAACATAAAAGCACCAATGCCGGCAACGAGTTTAGAAATCACATCTAAACTACTATTATACTTCGGTACAATCAGAATCATAATTATACCAATTAAAGTAAAGGCTATACCAATTAGTGGAATCCATTTCAATAAATTTTTGTTTTGATGATTCATTTGCTCAAAACAATTATCGATTTCTTGTTTAGTCATGTTATTTATTTTTTAAAATTTTAGCATCTAAAATAGCAAAGAAATTCTCCATATCCCCTTTATTATACATACTATCAAAATATATTTTATGATTGGCTAAATTTGATTTTACAAAAGGTTTAAATAAAAAAATCTGTTGTTGTATAATTTCATCGGCATTCCTTATTTCAATGACATAGGTTTCCTTTTCTTTCAAAACTGATTTAATACTTGTATATGGTATGAGTGTATTGCGCATCAATTGCTGATTGATAAATAAAGCATCTGTAGTCATGGCAATCGCTGGATTTTTCCAGTCTTGCATATAATACATAAAAGGCAATAGCAAAACGATACTTGCAGCTAGTAGAATTGACCAATTAAATAATGTTACAGGCCAACCCACTTCAATATTACGCTGATATTTGAGCGAATAAACCCAAGTGGTATGTCCATCCCAAAAATGTTTCGATAGCCACATCGCTATGATGCACAGCACAAAAGTGATTACTAAACTTATAAAAGCATATTTGGCTTTAGATGAATTATGTGCGATACTTTGGGTAAATAGAAATTCTTTCATTCGATAAATATACTAAAAAAGTATTATTTACCTCTACCTTGTATAACCGTACTAATGGTATAAAATAAGATTTTGATATCTAGAATGATTGAAATATTCTCAATATAAATAATATCAAATTTCAATCGTTGGATCATTTCTTCCACATTCTCTGCATAGCCATATTTCACCATGCCTAATGAAGTAATGCCTGGTTTTACTTTTGAAATATGTTTGTAATGCGGTGCTTGTTGAATGATTTGATCGATAAAATATTTTCGCTCCGGACGGGGACCCACCAAACTCATATCGCCTATCAATACATTGAAGAATTGAGGTATTTCGTCTAAACGCCATTTACGCATAATCTTTCCCCAGTTTGTAATACGCGCGTCATTCTTCGAACTTAATGCAGGTCCATTGCTTTCTGCATCTACAAACATCGATCTGAATTTATAAATAAAAAATGGTTTCCCGTTGATGCCTATTCGCTCTTGCTTGTATAAAATATCGCCTGGTGAAGACAACTTCACTTTTATAGCGGTAAAAATATAAACAGGTAATAAAAGTAAAATGGCAATACTCGAAGCCACTATATCGATGATACGTTTTACATTCTTTTCCCAACGAGGCATTAAATCAGGATAAATCTCAATCAATGCATCGCCCAATACATTGTTCATCTTCGCAAAACCCGATAAGATATCATACATATCAGGGATGATTTTGATGACTGTTTCAGTATCGGCCAACTCATTAATTATTTCATTGATTTGATGATGCTCTTGCGTTTCAATAGCGATAATCACTTCTTCCACTTGATTTTTTTGTATGATACTTTTAATATCATCTACCGAACCTAGTTGCGGGATATATTCTTTCAACCCATTTGCCGATCGATTATTCACTTCGACAAATCCAATAAATTTATTCCCTGTAGATTTTTTGACATCTATTAATGAGTTATATAAATTCACGGCGTTATGATTACTTCCAATAATCAAGGTATTAAAAAACACAGTACCTCTGCGTAATTGCATTTTCGAATAATTCAATACAATCAATCGGAATAAAAGCGTTAAAATAAACTGACAAGCAAATAAGAAAGAGGCAGAGATATAATAGCTTGTATAATCTTTTACGATATCATCTAAAATCAATCCGAAAAAGATAATTGTACAACCAATTACTGAAATAGCAAATGTTTTAATAATTTCTTTGATTCTCGATTTACGATAAACATTTACATACGTACCGCTTACATAAAAAAGATTGATCCAAAACAAACTAACTACTAATAAGCCTTGATAATAGCGGGTTTCACTAAGTATCACGCTTAAAGGAGTATGTACATCTTCTACAAAATATTTACGAAAAACGTAGAGTAAAGTCCATGATATGGCAGCCGCTAATAAATCAAGTATGACATAAATATAGATAACATTCTTTTTCTGTTGATTCATAAATACTAGAGATATATCACTTTAAAATTATCTACAAATACTTTTTTAGTACTGGTTGAATCATCGTTATAACTTTTAAAATAAAACTTATAAGAGCCGGTATTAATATTCGAAATTTCTGGAGTAATATCGATATACATTTTATTCCAATAACTTTTTGTATCGATTACTACTAATTGTATATCGGTTGTATTGCCCGATTCTTCGGAGAATAATCCTACTGAAAACGGCACTTCTGTTTTATAATTCAATTCTAAATAAGCCACACTTCCCACAGGAATATTCAGCCAATTGGTAGCAGTAGTTTTACCTGATGATGGAGGAAGTGTAATCATCCCTGAATTAGTGCCTTCAAACGAATTAGAATCATTAATCACATCTAAGTTGGCATCGAAATTATTTGAGAACTCAAATGTTTCATTCATTTCGAAATTACAACTCGATTGATATCTATATACAGGATGAATCACGTATGTACTAGTATTGGCATCAAAAGTAATATCTTCATATA
>CANHVE010000239.1 GCA_947464015.1 Saprospirales bacterium
AATTCCATAATTGTTTTTTTATTTTTTAGTTGTAGATGATTTTTTAAACATATAAAAATGAAATCCTAATTGTAAGGGGTTTGGTCCAAAATTAAATTTGAATCCGTCTTCATTTGATATATTTTCATGATTAAAGTATGTAGCATTATAATTATATCCAATATACCCATAACTTAATTCAATTCCATATTGTGGATGAGGGAAGTATATCATAGTAGGACTTAATCCTACATTAAAAGCTATGTTATAAGAATAAATTGTTTTATTTAATAAGTCTGATTGTGTAGTTGTTTTAATTAGACTATAATTTGCACTTGTAGAAATATGAGTTGCTAATGCAAATTGATTATTCAAGAAAAAATATTTTCTAAAAAACAATCCAATATGAAATTCATTCATTACATTCTTATTTGCTACATAATCGGTATCAAATACTCCTAATGCAGGATTGTTAATGATGTAATTATTGGAGAATTGTTTAGTATACATATAACCTGTTGAAATACCAACACAAGTATTTCTTCTAATAAAATATCCAACATTAGGGTTAATTCCAAATCCACTTGTGTATGAATATGTTTTAAATCCTGTATTGTTCTTGTGTTGGGAATAGTTTCCATTTAGATTGAAACCCATCATAGAACTTCCTTTTTCAATTTGTGAAAAAAGACTATATGATACTAATAATGTAATTAATATTAATAAGATATGTTTTTTCATTTTGAATTGATTTACTGAACTGCAAAAATACAGCATTTAGTAGTATTGATAAAGTAAATATTAAATCAATTTTGTACTTTAAAAATCTAAAATAGATGAGTTAAAAAGTATATTGTAAATAATGAAATAGAATTTTATATAAATCAAATTCAAATTATTGAGGATGGAGTATTATTAGTAGTTACTTTATGATTTTAAAATTTTGTACCTACTACTGCTTTGGCTTTAAAATGCTTAGTCTTTCCATTCTCATCAAATACATCTAAATAAATAATATAGATTCCTATAGAAGCTTTTTCCTTTAAATCAGTTATTCCATCCCAAGTATATCTACCTTTGTCGCTAACCATTTCATTATTCACTAATGTGCGTGTTAGCCTACCATTACTGTCAAATATTTTTATACTTAACATATAGCCTGGTTTATCAAAAGTATAATTAATTGTAGTTACATCATTTTCACCATCCTCATTTGGTGTGAATATTTCAGGTTCAATTTTTACAACTTCTTCTGAATTGACATTAGCAATGAACTGCGAATTTTTATAGGTTGGTGTCGCATACCCAACTGTAGTAGATGCACTATGCCAATTGCTTTGTTTTTGAGTAGCCTCATCATAACTGATACGTTCTAAAGAAACCCCATCTTCTATATCTAATAAGGCATAATGCCAATTATGTGAATAATGCAGTTTGTCAATCATTAATAGCGGCTGATATAATTCTATGATGCCTTCATCATCTGGATAATTAGGCATTCCAGCCACAGTTAATAATGCTCCAGGATTTGCAACAAAATAATTCTCTTCAATATTACTGCTGTTTTCTGTGATAACTGTATAATCGCCTGGCATCATTAAAAACGATTCTGTACTTATAATTGAAAAATCACTATAAGTAGAAGTATCTTTAGGATCTTGTTCTAATATTTTGATGTTTTTTAAATCCAAAATTTTATTGCTTCTATTATACAACTCAATAAAATCATAACCAAGTGTATTTGGGTTAAATAGGATTTCATTAATAACAATATCGTTGTTTTCTATTGTTTGAGGAATTCCAAAAGATACTTGATTGAATAATCCTACTGTATTTCCACTACAATCGTTTATATTACTAGTTGTAATTGTATATTTAATTCCAACATTCATATCACTAGTAAAATGAATTTTAACTATTTGAGAGGTGTAGTTACTAAATTCAATAGAAGATATTACTAAACTATTATCAACTGTATAATTACTCAATAATAAAGCACTAGTTTCATTTATAGATTCATTAAATAGCAATTCTATGGTTCTTGTATCAACATATCTTGCTCTTAAAAGCTTAGGTAAAATAGTGTCTATAACGATTCCATTAACTGAATTTTCTGTTGCAGGTGTTCCACCATTACTATCTAGAGATGCTCTCCAATTCTCTTCACCTATACATGCTTTTAGCGGGTCTATTCGTTCTAATGTATAACCTCCAGATTTTTTTGCGTCATCTTTATACCAATTATCTGAATATGACACATAGTTAATCGATCTATTTAAATTATCAGTAAGTAATAATTCTTCATCTGTATTATTTAGTGAAGGGAAATTGTTTATTCCTATTGTCTTTCCATACGTTTGAAATCTTAATGTATCATCCCAATCGCATACAATCGCATATTCATTTGGTAAGAGTTGAACTTGTTGAAAAATGGCACCAATATCTCCAATTGTAGAAGCATCATAAAAATGCCAATTATTTAAAGAAATAATTTGAGAGGAAGTATTTTTAATCTCAATAAATTCTGCATTAGGTAGTAATGTAATTGTACTATCAGGGTCAGCATATATTTCATTTATAACAATATCATTCGTATTGGGTAAGTATAGTGATTTTGCAACAGCACTCATCATATTCCCAGCCATATCACTTACTCCTGAAATAGTAGCATTATAAACAATACCTGGAATTAAATTAGTAGCATATTTCAAATGGATTAATCGTTTGTTTACAGAGTCAATTTCAACAAAAGCTGGATTTAATAAACTAGGTGTAATAGAATAATTGCTTGAAAATATCGCAGTATTTGTATCGATATACTCATTAAATAAAATAGATACAGTTTGTAGATTATTAATAAAGGCATCTTCAACTAATGGGGGATCTATATCTACTATAATATTGCCAATGTATAAGTTGTCTAAATGATATAAAACATTTCTACTTGCTGTACTATAATCGCAAACCATTCCAAAATAATTAGTACTCGTATATGTTAAATCACTAAATGATCCTTCGTTTAAATAGGCCGTCCCTCCTGTATTATCTGTATATACATTCCAAATTCCACTTATATCTCTTGTAATTTTAATGCCGACTGTATTACTCACAGATGTTGCAGGCATTAGTGTTCTCGTACCTTTAAAAACCCTTGTTGAAACAGAGCCTGTCTGTTTGTAGATAATTATTGAATCATTTCCAGTTTCTCCAAAGTATACGTAATACCCATTTAAGCTACTTTCTAAATTTGAGTTATTACTCACTAAAAATAATTTAACAAAATTAGTGCTACTAGGATTAAAATCAAGTTGTAAAGTAAAGTGCCACTCTGTATTATCAATCATGGTATTACTTGTACTCAAATGAATAACAGATGAAGCAGCAGGCCCTGCACTATTTAACTTAAGTCCAGTTGCATTAAAGCTATCTATATCACCCATCCAGGTAGGGCTACTTAATAATTCTCCATCAGAAAAATCATCAAAAACCTGAGCATTTGAAAAAAATGGTAGAAATATCAATAAAATGTATAATAATCTCATAACACTAAATTACATATTATAATTTTGCTTTAATAAAAAAAATAT
>CANHVE010000240.1 GCA_947464015.1 Saprospirales bacterium
AGAGAAACATGGAATAGGTTTAGGCTTTATGTCGTTTTTCACTAAAGCATGTGCTTTAGCCTTGATGAAGTTTCCAGCGGTGAATGCTTACATCGAAGACGAAAGTTTAGTATACCACGATTATGCAGATATTTCAATTGCCGTAAGTACACCAAAAGGACTGGTAGTACCAGTGATTCGTAATGCAGAAAGTTTAACGATGGCGGGTATCGAAAAAACGGTGAAAGATCTAGCAATCAAAGGTAGAGATGGAAAATTGACGATGGAAGACATGACGGGTGGTACTTTTACCATTACCAATGGTGGAGTATTTGGTTCGTTGATGAGCACTCCTATTATCAATGCGCCGCAAAGTGCTATTTTAGGCATGCATAAAATTGAAGAACGTGCCATGGTGATTAACGGACAGATTGTAGCACGACCAATGATGTATTTAGCTTTGAGTTATGATCATCGTATTATCGATGGCAAAGAATCGGTTTCTTTCTTAGTGATGGTAAAAGATTTATTGGAGAATCCACATAAATTATTATTAGGCGAAGATCCAATTGAATTGTTATTGCAGGTATAAGATATTAGATGTTAGTCACGCCTTGGCGTGATAGATACTAGATAAAAAAAATAAAATCCGATACAAAAATATTGTATCGGATTTTTTATTTCAATATACAACACTTTGTGTCCCTCCGTGGTCTTTCGCAGGAGACCCTGTTGAATAAAAAACGAAATCTAAATAGATAACAATGGTGTTATTTTTTTATTTAATTTTATTTCTCTTAAACCCCATTGTATGAAAAAACAATTTCTATTTTTTATTTTAATTCTAATTACAGTTTCTTCGATTCAGGCGCAAAAACTTTCGAGCGTTGAAAAGAAATCATTCAATTATTTAATAAAAAATCTAAGAGAGTTTGAAGTACCTATTCTAGCTTATTGTTTGAATATCGATTTAATGAATGCGAATCTAGATAAAGTTAAATCCGAATTAATTAAGACTTCAAAAAGTCCAGAGCTAAAAAAATCATTTTATAAAAATGCTAATCAGTTTGATACTTTATGGGTAAGTTATTTAATGAATCCAATAGTAAAAAATCAGCCTGGCAAAGAACCTATAACGGTTTTAAAGCATATTGAATATGAAATGTTACGTTCTGAAATCAAAAAATATCCTTATGTGAATAGCACCGATTTAAATGTTTTAAAACAAAAAGTATATCATTATTACGAATGGGAAATCATGAAAACGGATATCAAAAAAGGAATAGATATTACTACTACGGATTATAAAAAAACTTTACACGATAATCTTCAATATATACTTGATAGTGGCAAAATATCTCAAGCAATGAAAGATAATTATTACTCATTGGGGTATCCATTTAGAACAGATATTCGTCAAACACTAAACCCTACCATTTTTTTAAACATTCGATTATTCAATCAAACAGAAGCTAATTATTTAATTAAAACCTATCCATACACTCCTAAAAAAACCAATTGTAATTGTGATGACATCGCTGTAGGAACAGACGAGGTTGCTCAATTTCCGGGAGGAGACGCCAGTTTGATGCGCTTTATAAGAGAACATATCACTTATCCTGCCTATGAAAATGATTTGGGAATATCCGGTAGAGTTTTAATACGTTTTGTAGTAGATAAAGAGGGGAATGTATGTGATGTAGAAATACTAAAAAAAGTAAGTACAGAGATAGATAAAGAAGCTAAAAGAGTAATTGAATCATTACCTAAATGGACTCCAGCAAAAAGTGGTGGCAAAGCAGTTTGTATCTATTATAATATCCCTATTAATTTCACCCTAAAATAATGGGCAAAAAAAAAGGGCGTGAGATCGAAACTCACTCCCCTTAATAAAGCCATGAAAACAAAACGTTGTTGAAGCTTATGCTTCTGTATTGTCAGCTGCATCTGTTGATGCATTATCTTCTGTATTTTCTTTAGTAGGCTCCACTGCTTTTTTAGTTGCAGCTGTAGCACCACTACCTCTTCTACTTCTTTTCTTTTTAGTATCTGTTGTAGCAGCACCAGATTTTACATAAACATCATTAAAATCTACTAACTCCATATAACAAATTTCAGCGTTATCACCTAATCGGTTATCTAATTTGATGATTCTTGTATATCCACCAGGTCTGTTAGCTACTTTGCTAGAAACTGAACCAAATAATTCTTTGATTGCTTCTTTAGAAAGTTTATTTGAACCTAAATGGCTAAATACAGTTCTTCTTGAGTGTGTAGTATCATTTTTTGATTTAGTAATCAATGGTTCTACAAATACTCTCAACGCTTTTGCTTTTGCTAAAGTCGTTTTAATTCTTTTCGATAAAATCAAAGAACAAGCCATATTAGATAACATTGCTTCTCTGTGTGCTTTTTTTCTACCTAGGTTATTTACCTTATCTCCGTGTCTCATTATATTCTATGATAAATTTATATAAAAAAATTGAAATTCCAAATTATTTTTAACTATTCTTCGATTCTTAATTTAGAAATGTCCATACCAAAAGAAAGACCTTTTTCGTGTAATAAAGCTTCGATCTCGTCTAATGATTTTTTACCGAAATTTCTAAATTTCAAAAGTTCGTTTTTATTGAATTGTACTAATTCTTCTAATGAATTAATTTTAGCAGCTTTCAAGCAGTTGTATGCTCTAACTGATAAATCTAAATCTTCTAAATTAGTGTGTAATAATTTACGCATATGAAGAACTGTTTCATCCACTACTTCTTCTTCTTTACTTTCGAAAGTATCAAAAGTGATATTTTCGTCAGTCACCAACATTAAATGTTGAATTAAGATTTTAGCCGCTTCTTTAACTGCATCTTCAGGATGGATGGTACCATCTGTTTTAAGATCTAAGATTAATTTTTCATAATCTGTTCTTTGTTCTACCCTTGTATTTTCGATAGCGTATTTCACGTTTCTGATAGGTGTATAGATAGCATCGATTGGAATATATCCCAATGGAGCATCTTTTGGTGTATTTTCTTCAGCACCTACGTATCCTCTACCTTTTTGGATAGTAAGTTCTAAAGATAAATCAACCATTTTTTCCATATTGCAGATTACTAAATCAGGGTTCATTACTCTAAAAACATTGGTATGTTTTTCGATATCGCCTGCTTTAAAGTTTTCTTTATCTTTAAGAGAGATAAAAATTTTCTCTACGTGATTATCTAAATCGATTAATTTTTTAAGACGAACTTGTTTTAAGTTCAATACGATTTCTGTTACATCTTCTAATACCCCACGGATAGTAGTGAATTCGTGATCAACACCAGAAATTTTAACACCCGTAATGGCATAACCTTCTAACGAAGAAAGAAGTACTCTTCTTAATGCATTACCGATAGTCACTCCATAACCAGGCTCTAATGGTTTAAACTCAAAAGTACCTTCAAATTCTGTAGCTTTTTGTAATAA
>CANHVE010000241.1 GCA_947464015.1 Saprospirales bacterium
CTCTATTATTTATTTCAATCCCATAATTTTGCCACCTTACTATATCGTAATCGAATATCCATAATTGTGAAATAGCATAACCAATTACTTCGTTAGTCGTGCTATTTTTGGCGATGATAGTCAGGTAATTTGAATTTTCTAAAATATAGTCACATAAATATTCAACCGAAAAGTGGCGGGGCGAGAATTTCTCTTTACTTGCATTGCTTACATGCTGCAAGCAGGGGTTAAATTTTTTCAATTTGGAGTTCCGTCATTCTTTTGACTGATACAATGCTATTCTGTTTCCTTCTGTGTCTTCAAATTCTGCTACAAGTCCAATTCCATTATCTGTTTTTGGATAGAGCATTTGTGCACCATTCGAGATAGCAAGTTTCAGTGTATCATCCATGTTTTCAGTGTGGAAGTAAATCAGCACCCCCTCTTTTGTTGGTTTGTAGATTTCTCCTTTGGCTAATGCACCTGAAATGCCAGAATATTGATTAAAAAAAGGGAATAAAGCCATATCGTTGTTATCAATATTTTCTTTGTCAAATTCAAAGTTAAATACAGCCTTATAAAAATTTATTGCTCGATCAATGTCGTTAACAGGGATTTCAAAATAAACAACAGGGTTTGATTTTTTTGTCATAATATATTTTTCAGTTTACTTACTGGTTGTTTTTGGATTGTCTCTTTATGAAGTAGATTGATGATTTAAAACTACAAAAAGTATCGTAGTTAATAAATTTTTAATACTGCTCATTTATAAGTCGTCTTTAAAACTACTAAATATAAGTGTGTGAACTATAGACTAAATACAAAAGAAAAAAGTCACGCATTGCGTGACTTTTTCTTTAAGTAATTTTTATTAATTATTCTTTAACAAACTTACCTTTGAATGTTTGTTCATTAGTGTTGATCACAAATACATACGAACCACTTGCTAAATTTTTAACAGATACTTCATTATTTTGAAGTAATGATTGCATCATTAAATGGCCATTCATATCATAAACTTTAATAGTTGCATCATTCATATTATCTGCTTGAATTATTAATGTATTCACAGTAGGATTTGGATAAACACTTACTGACGTATTGTTTTCAGAACTAATACCATTCGCTACTTCAAAACTACCAAGTCTGCAATTAGAAGTTAAGTTAATATCCATATCTGTAGCTGTATTTGAAAGAGCAGTAACATCAATAGTATAAGGACTTGCATGAATATTAGTTAAAGGACGAGTAGGAAGAGATGCCATATTATAAACCGCAGCACTCATATCCAATGTATTTATATTACAAGTAATATTTGTGATATTATCCGTTTTATTAATATATGATACTGCATTTGCAGTTGACAAATACGTAGATAAACCTAAGATATTATTTTTGTCAGCAGCAGCGTCGATATAAGCAGTTGGGAAAGCAACACCTGTAATAGCTTTGTTGCTCATATATCGAGAACTAATTACATCGCCATTGGCAGCAATTTCCATCATAAATGGATGATATGTAAAATCACTAGCTTCTAAATCAGAACCTATAATAAACAATCTATTATTATCTAATTGAATTACTTTTTCAAAATCAATTTTTCTTAAGCCAGCAGTTTCACTATATGTTTTTGACCATAAGATATCACCATTTTTATTGATTTTAATTACTATTCCACTTTCATATTGAGCTCCATAAGTTGGAGAAAATAAACCTACCATCATATAATTACCATCATGTAAATTGATAATAGATTTCATACGAATATAATTTGTAGTTGCAAAATCATCATATACCTTACTCCAAATTACATTGCCATTCATACCTACTCTAAAAGCAAAACAATCATCATTATCTTTTCCAACTACAATAACTGAAGAGTCATCGTCGCAGATAGTCATACACATGGTTGGAATTTTGCCTACACTTCCGCTATCATCAATAACGATAGTTGTATCCACATCTCCACCATCATCATTATTATCACCGTCATTATCTTCATCATCATCTCCATCATGATCACCATCCCCATTACCATCATCGTCAGAAATTCTATATAAAACCGAACTACTAGTAAATTGACTTGTATTAACAAACAATTGATTATCGGCACTTATAGTTAAACTATATTTTGTATATGGTGCAGATGCAAAAAAAGGATCTGTAGTGGATGTATACATTTTAGACCAAAGTACTGTGCCAGATGCAGAAATTTTCATCGTTCCAAATCCAGTAGTATGTTTATATACGGCTACTAAGTCGCCATCTTTATTAATCTTGATATCATGAATAACACCATTAGGCATTTGGTCGAATGATTTTTGCCATAAAATAGCTCCATTAGCATTGCACTTTATTAATAACGCAGTAGATACGGAGGTTGTAGTATTAAATGTATTTCCAGATGCATAATATGAACCATCTGTAGCAACTGCTAAAGTCGTTAATCTTATCCCTTTAGTATCTTCAGAGTAATCATTTGAAAAATAATTTTGTGCTACTAGTATTGATTGAGCAATACAAAGAAGAACAATAAGTTGAATTGTTTTCATATTGGATAAAGGTTTATTGGTGAAATAATAATCTATGAAATAAGGCAAAAAAATCTGAATAAACAAATTTCCCCTATAAAAAGCCTGTATTTATTTAATATGCTAGTTGTGATAAGGCTTAGAAGAACAACAAAAGAGCAATCAAAAAGATGTTAAAACATTAAAAGAGAAGTTATAAGGGCAGCTGTTCCCATTTTGGATAACCACGAGTACCCGTATTATTATAAAAATCAATGAATCTAATTTTATAATATTCATTGTTTTGATTTTTTACGATATAGGTAATCTGAGGATATGTAGTATACGTTACAGGTCCACCTCCAGTTACGTTTCCAGCATTTTTCCAGGTATAACCAATTATATCCCAATTATGATAATAAGTTTTATTTAATACTTCTGGCAATTGTATTTCATTGAAGCGATCTAGTGTATCAAAACTTGCTTCTGTATTAGTAGGATTTAATAATACTCCAATTACTAAATACGGGATATAAAATCCTTGGTCTGGATCATAAATCCAAGTTGTATATTGAGTAAACCATAAATCCCAATCTGCTTTTTTGGGTTCTATATTGACTAGCGTTCCTGAACCGGATAAGTTTACATATTGATAATTGTATAAGTTATCTTTAGTAATGGTCAATGTTTGTGGGCCACTAGTACTTGCCAAATTCATAAATTCAATGGTATAGGCATTTGCATTGAAATCTTTGATTTTCATTTTTATAAAACCTAAAGGAATACCATTTATATCTCTACCTAAATCTACTATATATAAATGATTATAGGAGGTAGGATTGGCTAAAGAAAAATCGCCCCATTCATCTATAGCATTACTATCTCTTCGCCCAGATTCATAATCAAACTCAAAATGATAACCAGCAGTATCAGTAA
>CANHVE010000242.1 GCA_947464015.1 Saprospirales bacterium
ATATAAAAATCAATACCTATATAAACGGCCAATGCTACAACAATAGTTATAAATAAGTATACTAATAGATTAACTCGAAATTTATAATATAGTTCAAAGAAAAACAACATTGCAAACAAGAGTGTAAAAACACCACTAGCAATGACTAAAGCGATTTTTCTAATAGACCAATTATTCATATCTTAAAACTACAACAAGTATAACTACTAGTCAAATTTATACCCAACTCCTTTCATTGTTTTTATCGTTTCATCACCTAACTTTTCACGTAATTTTCTAATGTGTACGTCAATGGTTCTATCACCCACTATACTCTCGTTTCCCCATACTCTGCTCATAATTTCTTCTCTGTTAAATACTCTACCAGGCTTTGAAATTAATAACTGAAGTAGTAAAAACTCTTTTTTTGGAAGTTCAATTTCTGCTCCATCTTTATACACCAAATATTTTTCTGGATCAATTTCTATATTTCCTACTTTAATATTTAATTGTTTTTTAGTGGAATCACTTCTACGTAACAAAGCTTGTAACCTGCTTAAAAAGATTCTAGGTTTTACTGGTTTAGTAACATAATCATCAGCACCAGAATCAAACCCACTGATTTGCGAATACTCTTCATCACGAGCCGTTAAGAAAATAATTAAAGTGTTTTTAAATTGCTCCATGGTGCGTAATGTTCTACATGTTTCCATGCCATCCATTTCGGGCATCATTACGTCTAAAACAATTAAATCTGGATTCACTTTTTTGGCCATTTCTATACCTAATTTCCCATTAGAAGCACTATAAACTATATAGCCTTCTTTTTTTAGATTATAGCTCATGAATTCTATTACATCAGGCTCATCATCTACAAGTAATATTTTAATTGTTGTTTTGTTCATTTTTATTTTTTGAATGTATAAGTGAAAGAAATATTATAACTTCTATAATTCATGTTTTTATTTATAACAGTATCCGTGTTTTTATTAAAATCTTTATTCTTATCATTGTTTTGATAAATATTGCTTGATCTAGCTATTAAATCAGCCATGGTAAATTTAATAACCCCATTTTTAAATACTTTCTTACTAATTTGAATATCTAATAAGGGTCGTGAGTTTTCATATAAATTTGGATAATCTGAATTACCAACTACACTCAATCTTGGTCCTATTTGATTATATAAAACAGTAAAGCTCAAATCTAATTTAGGTTGTCTGTAGGTGAAACCTAAATTTACAATATAGGGGGACTGACCTTGTAAACTTCTTTTCAAATTTCCAGTAGTATTGGTTCCACTCAAATCAATTAAAGAATAGATATAAGAAAAATTACCACTAAAAGAAAAGTCGTCCCAATGATTCCAATTAGTAGCGTTGTTTAAGAAATCAAGATTTTTTCTGAACTCTAATTCAAACCCTACATTATGAGCTAAAGGTGCATTATCATAGGAGAATATTGTATAATCAGACGTTTTTTGTGTGATTACTTGTTCAATAGGATTTTTAAAATATTTATAATATACGCTAGCAGCTATCATTTGTCCTTTTCCAAAGAAATACTCATAACGTAAATCTACATTATGAATGGTGCTTTGTTTCAATGAATCGAAACCTAATACCGTAAATGTGGTAGCAAAATCATAGAAAGAGAAAGGAGAAATTTCTCTAAATTCAGGTCGTGCCACTGTCATAGAATAAGATAATCGTAAATTTGATTTTTCACTTAAGGAATATATCATATTGATAGAAGGTAAAAAGGAGGGTTCTTTTCTATCAATTTTCACCGTGTCATTACTATAGTTAAATGAATTTAATTTTTGTCTAAAATATTCCATACGTAAGCCCCAAACTAATTTTAATTTAGAGGCGATATTGTTTTCAGATAATACATAGGCTGCATATAAACTAGATGATGCTTTATAACTGTAACTTTTATTAGTGATCTCTGCAATATTAAAACCTGCATCATTGATATTAGCGGTATCAAAAATTTGATCTTGTGGTAAATCAAGTAAGCTTCTATCAAATCGACTTGCACGTGCAATCGTATAACCTAATAATCGTGCATCAAAACTTCTGTTTTTTTCTTGAATATAAACACCTGTTTTAAAAATTTGATTTTGTGTTTTAATTTTATATGGGATACTTACATCTGCGCCTCCATTGTAAATATTATCCATTAAAGTAGAATAGAACATACCTCCTAAACCAGGATTTACCTGATTCGAAATATCTGCCGAATAAATGGTATCAGTAGGATCAGTATAATCTACCGAGTATGACATTCTTCTGGTGTTTGGCTGATTTCTGTATAGTTTTGAATAGCCTCCCATCCATTTTAATTTGATTTGTCTTTTACCAATAATATGGTCGCCACCTATTTGACCATTATATAACATAATACTAGAAAACTCCATAGAGTTCTTTTCAAATTGACGAAGTGCATCAAAGTTTTTACCTGTTCGCAATGTAGTAACATCATTAGAGTTGATGTTAAAGGTGTTTTTAAAATAAATTTTTTGATTATTATTTATAATTGCACTCACATTTAATAAAGAACCGATTGCAATTGGGTTGGAATAAGCAACATCACTATAAGCAAATAACGCTGCACCATCAGCCAAATAATCATATCGTTCCATTTCAACTGCTTTCAATGAATTAGAATAGCTTAATGAGGCAACAGTTCCAAGTTTAAATTTTTTAAATTCTTTGGTATAACCTCCGCTTAGTTGTACACTTTGACCAGGATAAGCTAATTTCTTTTTTTGTAAACCCCAATCGTTTTGTAGTGTTTTTGTATATGCATATTTTTCATTTCTAGATGCTGCTAAAAATGTATCTACATTTGGGAAGGCTTTAGGTAGTGTACGGAAAGAATTATCAACCCCTAAAAAATCGGTTTTACTTCCTTTATATGTATAATATGGTTTGAAGCTTGAATTTTCAATTATATTTTCACTGATGGTAAAGTTGAAGAAATTTTGCTCAGGTACATCACGCGTATTCAATTGTATGATCCCTCCTGCAAACTCGCTTGGCAAATCAGCTTGAGAAGTTTTTATAATTATAATATTATCTAATAAATTAGTTGGAAACATATCAAATGCAAATGTTTTTCTATCTGCTTCAGTGCTTGGTAATACAGCACCATTAACCATTGCATAATTATATCTGTCGCCTAAGCCTCTAATAATAGCAAACTTACCATCTTGTATGGTGGCTCCACTTACCCGTTTAATCGCCTCACCCGAACTTTTATCAGGCGATCTTTTTATTTCTTCACCACTAATTCCACTAGCAATAGTTGAGCTGTTTTTTTGCATGGTTATAATTGCTGAAGTGTTATCTCTACTTACTTTAGCTGTAACTGTTACAGGACCTAAAGTG
>CANHVE010000243.1 GCA_947464015.1 Saprospirales bacterium
ATTTAGAATTTATCTACCCCTTCGTATTGACCAGGTCTACCAAAAGTAGCTTTCCATTTGTCTTTCCATGTTTTTGCATGAAAGAAATCGCGAACGATATCGATATATTCATGAAATACTAAATAGAAAGGATTAGTAGTAGAAGATAAAGGTTGTTTAACGCCCCATTCAGGTTTTTCACCTGGTGCTTTATAGGTACCAAATAATTTATCCCAAAAAATAAACATACTACCATAATTTACATCGATATAAGATTCATTTTTACCATGATGTACCTTATGATTAGTAGGAGTAACAAAAATATTCTCAAAAAATTTAGGTAATGGTGGAATTACATCGCTATGTTGCCAAAATTGGTATAAAATACCGATTTGATGTACTAAAAAGAACATTAATGGATCAAAACCCATAATAACTACGGGTAAGAAGAAAATTAATTTTACTTGATCAATCCAACATAATCTGAAAGAAACTGTAAGATTATAGTGGTCGGAAGAGTGATGAGTAACATGTGAAGCCCACCAAAAACGTTGTTCGTGCGCAACTCTATGAGCCCAATAACGAGCAAAATCATATACGAAAATACATAAGATGAAAGCCCACCATGTGTATGGAATTTGCAAAGGAGCCAAATAATAATAACACCACCAAACAATATAAAAAGTAGCTACATTAACTAATGCTGTTGCAACTAAATAACCAGCTCCAACACCTATTGATCCAATCATACCATCTTTCGTATACAAGCCTAAGTTTTTCTTTTTACTATACATATATTCGGCTAAAACACATAATAACATGATAGGAGCCGCTAAGGTTAGTAAATTGATTGGAACTTGATGTCCGAAAACTGTAAAATCTGATTGATGAAGCTTGGTCATGATTTCTTGCCAGTTCATTTTACTCGAAGATTGAAATAGATGCATTGTGTTTTTTTTATTTCATTACAAAGATAGAAAATAATTTATTGCATTTAGCTAGAAGCTTTATAATTTCGTAACTCAAAAAATTGAAATAAATGATTTATTCAAAATATGCAACTTTATTGACTGATTATTGTTTGGCAGTAAAACCTAACGAACGAGTATATATTACTAGTACCTATTTAGCAGAACCATTACTACAAGAATTATTAAAATGCATCTATGAAAGAGGCGCAACAGCACATGTAAATATTGAGATTCAAGATCAAACAAAAATTATTTATGAGGCTGCTAGTGAAGAAGTATTAAAAAAAGAGAATGCCATTCAAAAATATATAGTAGAAAATTTTGATTGTTATTTAGTTATCAAAGCTCCATTTAATTTACGTGATACACAAACTTTAAACTCCTCTAAAAGAAAGGCTGCTTCAGAAGGGAATAAGTTGATAAGCAAAATTTATAATGAGCGCACTGGCACTTATAAAATGAGAAGATGTCTATGTCAATTTC
This sequence comes from Saprospirales bacterium, assembly GCA_947464015.1. Classification (GTDB taxonomy): domain Bacteria; phylum Bacteroidota; class Bacteroidia; order Chitinophagales; family CAMDFR01; genus CAMDFR01. The sequence continues at coordinate 1,434 of CANHVE010000243.1, forward strand.
CTACTCAAGCAAGTGCACAAGAAGCTGGTATGAGTTTAAAAGAATACGAAAAATTTATATTTCAATCTTGTTTTTTGTTTGAAGAAAATCCTATAGAAGCTTGGAAGCAATTAGGTAGAAATCAACAAGTAGCCACTGATTATTTAAATAAATGTTCGCATATCCATTACAAAGGACCTAACATTGATATTCAATTTAGTACAGAGGGAAGAACATGGATAAATAGTGATGGTAAAGCAAATATGCCAAGTGGTGAAATATATACAGCTCCAGTTGAAGATAGCGTACAGGGAAAAGTGAAATTCACATTACCTTCTATCTATATGGGGCAAGAGGCAGAAGAAGTCATTTTAGAAGTTAATAATGGCTTAGTTGAGAAATGGGAAGCCAAGCGCGGACAAGAATTATTAGACCAAGTATTTGATATGCCTGGAGCAAGGGTATTTGGAGAAGCTGCTATTGGATGTAATAATAACATTCAACAGATAACTAAAAATATTTTATTTGACGAGAAAATTGGTGGCACTATTCATATGGCAGTTGGTCAAAGTTATGCACAATGTGGTGGAAAAAATGAATCATCTGTTCATTGGGATATGATTACCGATATGAAAAATGGCGGTGAAATTTGGGCAGATGGCCAACTTATTTATAAAGACGGACAATTTATTATTTAAGTTTTTTTTCAATCTTATAATTTGCCCAATCCATTACTAATCCTTTCAATTGATCCCATTTAATATGGTTTTCTATTTTTTCTAATTGATCAATTGATTCTTTTAGATTAAAATTTGGATTGCTATGATGCTTAATTATTTTTTCGATAATTTTAAATACCGGTTCTTCTCTAAATAATTCCACATTCGCACGCATCCATGAACGTAATAGTGAATCAGCCGTAATATAAGCTTTAGCAGAATATAAAACTAAGATTTCTAAACATGATAACATAACATTAATATAGGAGCTAATATCATTCTGTTTCACATTTTTATGAAAAGCGATAATTCGTTCTTGTACTTCATTATAATTTTTTGACAAAAAATAAACAAGTATCACATTAAATCTAAAATTGATTAAAACTAAATCACTTAACTGATTCTGATATTTTTTAATTCCTTTATCTATTTCGTTCGTGAAATTCTCAATATCAGTAAAGTCTCTGGTATTTAACTTATACAATAACATATTTTGAGTATATATCCTAAACTGAGTAATTTTATCATATTCAGATTCAACTTTTAGATTTTTTACTTTTTCTAGATATACCAACATTTCTTCAAGCCTTTCTAAATATAAAATAGCCATTAGTACATACGTAATGATTTGTAAATGCATACTCACTCTATAATCTTTTGCATTTTCTTCTAACTCATATTCATTAAGAATTTCTAAAGAGACATCTAATAATTTGTCATAATTAAATATTTTACTATAATAAGTTTGAAGAATATTTAATGCAGTTGTTTTTATATTTGTAGAAATTTTGTTTTGACTATGTTCAAGTTCAATATGGGATATTATAGATTGTAATTCTAGTAATTTTTCAGGATCGTTTAGTTGCTCTAATAATTCATAAACCTTTAGTCTTAGGTTGTACCAATAGGTTCTTTCTGAAATTTTTTCAATAATATCATTAAACTCAGTAGAGAAATCTTGATAATCGACTTTAATAAATTTTTTGGCAATAAAAAACTGTTTATAGTTGATTAATTGCAACATTTGATAATAGTCTTTTTTCTCTTTAGCTAAATCATAAGATTTATGAACTAATTTTAATGCCTGATCGGTAAGTCCTTTATCAATTAAAAACTTAATGTCTATGTTATTGATAAAATGATGATAATCGGTATTCTTATCTGCATGATAACTTCGCATTGTTTTTAAAATC
>CANHVE010000244.1 GCA_947464015.1 Saprospirales bacterium
CTTCGTTGTTAATTATTGTTTTATTATTTTAATTGATTTTGAATCATTCCATCTAAGATAATATACTCCTTTACTAATAGATGAAAAATCTTGCTTTTCAATGGCTGAGCCCTCATATATAAAATGTCCCAATGCATCATATAAAATCATATACGTATTTAAAAAATCTTGATTAATTAAGAAAGAGCTAGTAAATGGATTGGGATAAATAGAAAAATGATTTTTCTGTAAAAATGTTTGTTGAATACTTACATCTGAAGTACAATATGTACCACTGCCTATTAAATTAGTTAATTCATTACATAGGTAGTAATAATTGGTGATATCTGTAGTACTTAAAGAACTTTCTAATAAATTGTTAGATTCATTCGGATCTACACTTAATTTATAAAATTCTTCTTTCCCATAATCAAAACGTATTAATTTATAATCATTATTTCGAATGCCTTTCCCATCTGATGAATCAGTTGTTAATTTAAATATTTCAGTAAATGCCCACGGACGAATACTAGTCGATGTATTTTTAATTATCGGGAGTAGACTTTTACTATCTACTGGTTTTGAAACTAGAATATGCGACTGCCAAGTAGTATCTCCAAATAATTCTAAGATAGTTGCAAATAAATCTGTTGTATTCACTAATGCATCACTTATTCTTCCAGGTGCTACTACTGATGGGCCTGATATAATAAATGGTACATGTACTCCATATTGATAAACGGTTCCTTTAGCTTTAGTTAAATCTGTAATTTGGGCAGTTCGTTGGGTATTCCCATTATCGCCAATAAAAATAATATCGGTACTGTCTAATCGATTCATGACTCTTATACTATCAAACAAACGACCTACTTCATGATCTAATGCTTGTAACATCGCTTTGAAGTATTCTTTAGGTTGCGCATTAATATTTCCTGCAGTTCCACTAAGTGTTGTATAACTATGTAAACCTGCTGGTGGTAAATGAAGCGGTTCATGAGGAGCATTAAATGCTAACCATAAAAAAGTAGGATTCATCCCTTGTGCACTTTTCCAGCTGATGGCATTATTGACATTTTCAGTGGTTGCATAATTAGTAATAGTACTTGCTATTCCATTCGTATATTTCGTCCAATTTGTATAACTAGGCAATTGACCAATAAATGGTCCTTCATAATGATTATAACCTAGAAGTAAGGGATATTGCAATTTTATTGGAGGTGCTGTAGTACAAAGATGCCATTTACCAATATCTGCTTTTTTGATATTTGAATTATAAATAGCCAGTAATTTCGGAATGGTCATTTCGGAAGTATCAATCTCTCCCGAACCACCAATCCCCCCAACAATCCCTCCTACTCCTGTACGAAAACTATATCTACCTGTCAGTATCCCACAACGCGTGGCTGAACATACAGGATTCGACATGGCATTAGTAAATAATATACCTTTATCTAGAAGTTTTCTAATATTGGGTAAGCCAACTGTATCTTGATGATCTGCATAAAATCCAAAATAATCGGTACCAATATCATCAGCAATAATGAGTATTACATCACGTTGTGCAGATAAGCCAATATGAAGTAATAATGCAATTGTAATGAAGAATAATTTTTGCACTATTTCTTGATGAATTTTTTAGTAGTTACTGATTTTGTATTTGTATCAGTTATTGTAATAAAATATGTACCTGCCGATAAGCTAGAGATATCAATACCATCAGATAAATCTGGTGATGGTAACATCATAATCGTTTTACCTATCAAATTATTGATACATACATAATACACTTTATTTTGTTCATCATTTAAATCGATATACAATTTATTACTTGCAGGATTTGGGTATAAATTAACTTTAATATTAGTATTGGAATGATTTAAAATACTATTTGACACAGATGCATTCTTCACCACAAATTGTCCCATCATACCTTCATCTTCATGTAACGAAATGTGGCAATGATACATAAATGGATGAATAGAATCTGCATAATCATCAAATTTTGCGATAAATCTTACTACTTGTGCCGTTCCCCCAGGACCTGGAGTTCTACCTGGAATAAATACTACATCTTTCCAACCTGCTTGAGCTGCATCAGGTGCTGCTCCGTTTACACTTAAAATATTAAATTCAACATCATGAATATGAAAAGGGTGACCAAAGGCAGAGGTGCTTGATATTTCCCAAATTTCTGTATTGTTTAATGGCACTTCATAATCGTTTATATTAAAATTAAATAATTTATGATTTAATATAAATAAATTAGGTCCAAATGCACCACCACTTATAGCGCTATCAGATATAGTTAAGTTTCTAGTAATAACTGCATCTGCTGCATTTAATAAAACATTAGTTGTAAGTGTACTTGGTATAGTTGTTATAGGAGATGTAGTACTAGCACCAATATTTAAATGTAAAATATTAAAATCTTTTTTGCCTAAAGCATTTGCAAATGGTCCAGTAGTAAAGTTTTCACCCCCAGCTATAAAATTTGATAAGGTAGAGTTGAATGCTTTTAAATCTACGCTAGTCCCATTCTGTCCAGTACAATTTACTAAGATTTCAATTCGTTCACCTGCATGCAATAAATAACGTGTCACAGCTACTGGCGCGTTTAATAATCCACCATCTGAAGTGATTACATAAAAGGTTCTACCATCACTAAATCCTAGATTATAAGAGCGTTCAATAGCCCCGTTTAATATTCTAAATCGTATTACTTGAGCAGGTATATTATACTGTGCACGTAAGGTAAAATTAGTAAGCATACTATCTCCATAAGGAACTACACTAAATTGATTTAAGGCAGCAAATGAACGATCTGTTAAGGCTAATGGAATATCATCTACACCATAAGTTCTTGGTAAGGGTAACGCAGATTCTATACTATCACGAACGATAATAAATCCACCGATACCTTTAGTGATTTGACTCATTGTCATTTCATGTAAATGTGGATGATACCATAAAGTAGCTGCATTATTAGTAACTGTCCAGAAAGGTTGCCAAGTAGTTCCTGGAGGAATAATTTGATGTGGCCCTCCGTCCATTACTGCTGGCAAATGCATTCCATGCCAATGTATAGTAGTCGAGTCATTAAGATTGTTTTTCACATTCATATGTACAATGTCCCCTTTATTTAATAGTATGGTTGGTCCCCAAAATTTACCATTTACAGCCCCTGTTTGTGTGGCATTACCAGTATTTACAATTTGTGCAAACGTATCTTTAATATTCAAATTAAAAGTAGTACCCGATAAAGTATCTGGTATAAATAAGGTATTATATTGAGCCTTTGTAAAATGACAACTGATAAAAACGAGAATGGAGATAAA
>CANHVE010000245.1 GCA_947464015.1 Saprospirales bacterium
AAACAATTTACCTTAAAACTTCAAGGGAAAACCGAGTTAGATATTCATAATCAAAGAATTGTATCTGGAAAAGCCTGGGAAGAATTTTGCGATACTTTAAAAGCTGCAGGAGCTTCTGTCTATTTTGGCAATTCCCCCAAAGATCCTTTTAATCAAGCAGAAGCATATCGCTACTTGACTCGTTTAACTAGAGCTGGATTAGAGGCATTTGTTGAGTTTTCTGATCCTGCATTTCCTATTTTACGCTGCATGGTTCATGAAACAGTAAAACTAGGTGCAGATAATCCGGATAATTATTATCAAAATGCTCAAATTACTGGAGCATATGAGTATCGTATCCTAGGAAATCGAAATACGATCTATTATCTAGGTTTTTTTACCCAAAATGGTAGTTATGGTAGTACGGGTGGTTTAGCACCTTGTGGGACTTTAGAAGCAACAGATATGGTGTTTGAATCGGATGGTAGTTTTGAAATCATTTTAAGCAAAGAGAAAAAAGGTAAAAATTGGCTTAAAATAGAAGATACTACTACGTTATTAATGGTTCGTCAAACCTATATGGATAAAGAAAATGAACAGGTTGCTACGATGGAAATTCAAGCGATAAATGGTCCTAAAGCTCCTGCACCAATTACTGCACAAATGATAGATAATGGACTGAACACCGCGGGCACTTTTGTGGCAGGTGCTTCTATGCTTTTTGCGAAATGGGCTAATGATTTTGAAAAACATTATAATCGATTGCCTCAAATGGATCCAGCTAAATCGAATGCTGCTGGAGGGGATAAAAATATCGCTTATTATCATAGTTATTGGAAAGTTGCTCCTGATGAAGCCTTAGTGATAGAAGTGATGCCACCAAGTTGTAGGCATTGGAATTTTCAACTGAATAATCATTGGATGGAATCATTAGATTATCGCTATTTTCAAATACATGTCAATAAACATAGTGCTACTTATAATAGCGATGGTTCAGTGAGAGTGGTTGTAGCGCACAAAAATCTTGGTTTTGATAATTGGATTGATACCTGTGGTCACTCACAAGGCACTATGCTATGGCGTTGGTGGCATGCCGATGCATTTCCAGAACCTACTTGTACTTTAATTAAATTAAGTGATTATAAAAAATAGTATGCAATCAAGCTCAAGACCTTTATTAATCAAGTTATTTAATTCCTTACCTATTGCTAGCTCTCTAGAGTTAAATGCTCTACTAAAAGCTGCTAAAAAAAAATCAGGTATTCCTGATTTTGAAGATAAATCATTTCTTGTAGGTTTAGAAAAATTACTACACGGCATACAAACAGAAGCGCAATTACATGCCTTTGGAAAATTTATTACGAAACAACGATTAGTAAATGTCTTAGCAAATAGATTGCGCGTTGAAGAGATTTTACGTCAACATCCTGAAATTACGTCGATAGAAATTAAAGCACCTATTATTATAACAGGCTTGCAACGTACTGGTACCACTCGTTTGCATCGATTGTTTAGTTCGCATCCCCAAGTACGTTCCTTAAAATCATGGGAAGCATTACATCCAGTTCCACTAAAAAATGATGTATCAAATCAACAACGAATTTCGTTTGCTAAAACAGCTGAAAAGGCTTTAAAATATATGTCTCCTGAATTTTTTGCCATACATCCAGTAGAGCATGCTGCACCCGAAGAAGATATATTATTGAATGACATGACTTTTGTAAGCACCGTTCCAGAAGCCACGATGCATTTACCATCGTATGCCCAATGGGTTGAAAAACAAAGTCATTTAGAAGCTTATCAATACGTAAAAAAAGTATTGCAAATACTTACTTATCAAAATCCAAATGAACGATGGGTATTAAAAACGCCTCAATATATAGAATTTTTAGAAGAGGCAACTACAGTATTTCCTGATGCTAAATTTATTCATACTTATAGAGATCCATTGAAAGTATTGCCTTCATTTTTTAGTATGGTTTATCATAGTAGAAAAATATTTTCAGATCAAGTAAGTGCAGAATTAGGCGCTAAGCACTGGTTGCACAAAAATAGTTATATGATGGATAAAGCTATGAAGTTTTGGAAAACTCATGATACCTCACATACTATGCATGTGTCTTATTATGATATGTTACAAAATCCAATGGAAGAAATGAAAAAGATTTATGCATTTGTAGGCTTAGAATTTGATTCAGATTCGCAACAAAAATTAGTGGAAGTAGATCAAAAAAACACCCAAAATAAATACGGAGTGCATAAATATGATTTGACCGATTTTAATTTAAGCAAGGCTGATATAGAAAACGCATTTGAATTATACCGAACCACCTTTAATATTCCTTATGAGTAATCAAGCAAAATACGATAATCCATTCAAAGCAACTTTCAATGGTATTTTAGATTTATTTAAAAAACAAATTCCAATTGGAAAACTCCTGGATGAAGAAAGATTAGATGGGAAGACCTGTTTAGTTACAGGAGCAAATTCTGGTTTAGGCTATGCAGTTACTGTTCAATTTGCACAACGAGGTGCTCATGTGATAATGGCCTGTAGAAGTGGTATTCCAAGTGCTGGCGAACAAGCAAAAAAAGAATCAGGATCTACTAAAATTGAAATGATGTCGGTTGATTTGAGTGATTTAGTGAGTATAGATCAGTTAGTAGAGCAACTTCGTAATAGAGGAATTAGTATTGATATTTGTGTGTTTAATGCTGCTGTAGTTCCTTCGGGATCCTTTATAACAAAAAGTGGATTTGATCAAATGTTTCTTGTAAATTATTTAGCGACTTTTAAGTTAGCCAATCTATTAATAGATCAATCTATTATCAAAAAAAATGCAGTAAGCGCTCCACGAATTATTTTTGTATCCTCTGAATCGCATCGTTCACAACAAAATATTGACTTTGAACACTTAGGTATATATGAAGAATATACAATGGGAAAAGTGATAGCCTTATATGGATACTATAAATTATTACTAACTACTTTTGCAACTGAGTTGCAAAGAAGAGTTAATCAAAATGGAGTTAATATTAGTGTTTTTACTTTGTGTCCAGGGCCAGTCAATTCCAATATTGCTAAAGCAGCACCAAAAGTATTTATGCCTTTATTGAAAATAATTTTCAAGCTATTTTTCAAAGACCCCAAAGATGCTGCCGAACCTGTTTTGTATTTAGCCTGTGCAAAGTCCTTACAAAATAAAGCAAGTATCTATTTACATCTGATGCAAGAAAAAAAAGTAGATCCTAAAGCTTCAGATCCTGATAATGGTAAAAAGTTATGGGAAGCTTCTGAACGACTACTTCTTTAATTAATAATGAATAATTAA
>CANHVE010000246.1 GCA_947464015.1 Saprospirales bacterium
ATGATTGAAATCTATAATTTTTTAGCTGATTCTTTAAAATATCAGCGATTGAATGATAGTGGTTATTTGATTGGACGAATTTTTATCAATCGAGAAAATCATTTCTTTACAGAAGGCAAAGGACAGATGGGATTTTTATTCAGCGATTTTGCGAATCAGATAATAGAACAATCGACACTAGAAAATATTATTGAGATTGCTATTTTATATTGTATTGAATTTGATTTATGGGCACCTCCTATAGGGGAAGTAGAAGAGATAACCGTTTTAGAAAAATTACAACAAGAGGGAAATGTAGCACATAAAACAGCCAAACGATTAGGTTTTGATATGAGTGCGATTCTGAAAAAAGACAGAGTGGCAAGATAATTTTTAATGCTAAATTTTTAAGGTTGAATATTTAATGCTTTCACGCCAAGGCGTGATTTAATGTTGAATCATTAAAAATTATGGCTTAAAAGATAAATAATTACACCGCAGCTGGTGCATCTTCTGCACTTTCTTGTTCGCCGATATTATCTTTTACTTCGTCGACAAATTCTTGAATGACTTCCTCTTCGTGTGGGAAAAACTTACGTTGAAAAATTAAGATTAAGATTACACCAATCGTAATAGAAGAATCAGCAATATTAAATATCGCATTAAAGAATGAAAATTCTGAGCCTCCAATCAGTGGTATCCATTTAGGAAGTACCGCATTATTTATGATAGGGAAATAAAGCATATCTACTACATTTCCTTTTAAGAACGACGAGTAACCTCCTTCTTTGGGAAATAATTGTGCTAGCTCATGATAACTATTATTGAAAATCATTCCATAAAAAGCACAATCAATCATATTGCCTATGGCGCCTGCTAATATGAGTGAAATACAAAAAACCAAACCGGTATGAAACCCTTTTTTAATACCACTGAGTAAAAAATAAATGATACCGATAATGGCAAAAATTCTAAAAAAACTTAAAAACAATTTTCCATTCATCCCTCCTAGCTCCATACCAAAAGCCATCCCAGCATTTTCGGTGAAATGAATCTTAAAAAAATTAGGAATGATGATGATTTCCTGACCAGCAAACATATGTAGTTTCACCGCAAACTTCAATGCTTGATCGAGCAAAAGAATAATAGCAACCGTAATGATTGCTAAAATATATTTTTTCTTATTAGTCAATGGAATCTAATTTAAAATACTTCAAGTACCAGGTACTTTATTTTGATTTATGTTCTTGATTTTTGGCTTCAATACTTTGCGTAGCATGAGGTACCGCACGTAAACGCTCTTTAGAAATCAGCTTGCCTGTATCTTTACAAATACCATAGGTTTTATTTTGAATACGCACTAATGCTTTTTCTAAGTTCTGAATATAAGTGGTTTGACGAGAAGCCATTTGATTTAAATATTCTTTCTCTTGATGTAAAGAACCTTCTTCCATAGAATTAAATTTATGGTCGTCTTCGCCCATAGAATTATCATCTTTTTTCTGAATTTGGTTCCTATATGTTTCTAATTCTTTATGAGCAACTTCTAATTTGCTTAAAATTAATTGTTTGAATTCCTCTAATTCTTCGTCGCTATATCTGTTTTTTTCTGTTGCCATACGATTTACAATTTGATTTTTAAGATAGAAACTAAAAAGCCTCTATCTGGTTACCTTAATTTTATTTTTGAGTTACAATTAATTTTACTTTCATCATCAATTCATTCACTTCAATTTCATCATAAACATCTATTTGGTCATTCACCAAAATTTGTTCAGCTAAAATTTCATTACAAATATAATCTTTATATAAATGCAAAGCATCTGCAAATTTATCCACCATATTGATTTCGACTAAAATTCTATCTGTTACATTAAAATCCTTGTCTTTTCGCAGATTTTGCACCTTATTTACGAATTCTCGAGCATTACCCTCTGCTAATAATGCAGCACTGATATTGATATCTAATGCGACTGTCAGTTGATTCATATTAGTCACTATCCATCCTGGGATATCTTCACTGATTATTTCTACTTCATCTGTAGTGATTTCAATCGTAGCCTCTTCAATCTGAATATTTAATTTTCGCTCTTTTTCTAATTGAATAATTTGCTCTTGACTTAATTGCTCAAATACGGCTTTAGCACTTTTCATTTTGGCGCCTAACTTCGGACCTAATGCCTTGAAATTTGGTTTAGCTTTTTTAGTGACGATACCTGCAGTATCTGTTACATACTCAATTTCTTTGATATTCACCTCACTTAAAATATAGGATTCTACTTGTTGTAATTGCTCTTTCTTAGCAATACTTTCAACCGGAATTAATATTTTTTGTAGTGGTTGACGCACTTTTATTTTTTCTTTTTTACGTAAAGAAAGTACCATACTACAAATATCTTGAGCCATACCCATGCGTTCTTCTAATAGCATATCTATTTTAGATTCGTCTACTTGATTGAGTATACTCAAGTGTATTGAATCATGCTTAAATGCTGAGTTATGTGTTTTAGCGGCAACGCGAATATTATCTGTTAAATTTTTATACAACCACTCACTAAAAAATGGAGCGATTGGACTCATCAATTGACTGATAGTTGTTAGACATTCAAATAAGGTATCATAGGCTACGCGCTTATCTTCATTCATGGCACCTTTCCAGAATCTTCTTCTACTTAAACGCACATACCAATTACTCAAATGCGCATCTACAAATGTTTCGATAGCACGAGCCGCTTGTGTAGGTTCATAGTCATTATAAAAAGCACTTACTTCTTTCACTAAATTTTGAAGTTTAGATAAAATCCATTTATCTAATTCGGTCAATTTAGTTTCATCTGTAGCCACACCTTCATTCTTGGTATACCCGTCGATATTGGCATACAGCGCAAAGAAAGAATACGTATTATATAAAGTACCAAATAATTTTCGTTGTGTTTCAACTATTCCATCGCTCTCTTCGGTTTCATTATCCCAACTAAATTTTAAGTTATCCCAAGGATTGCTATTGCTCATCATATACCAACGAACGGCATCTGCCCCATATTTATTAATCGCTAAGAAAGGATCAACGCCATTGCCTAAACGTTTACTCATTTTGTTCCCGTTCTTATCTAGCACTAAACCATTTGACACAACTGTTTTGTATGCTACATTATCAAACAACATTGTCCCTAATACATGCAAGGTATAAAACCATCCACGTGTTTGATCAACCCCTTCTGCAATAAAATCGGCTGGAAAACTTTTTTTGAATTTTGCTTCATTCTCTATTGGATAATGCCATTGCGCATAAGGCATAGCTCCACTATCAAACCAAACGTCCATC
>CANHVE010000247.1 GCA_947464015.1 Saprospirales bacterium
AAAACGTATGAAAAAAATAGGTAGTCTTATTGTTATTCTTTTGTTCTCCGTATTTTCGGTATATAGTCAATATACCATCCAAGGAAGTGTAAAAGATGCGAACACTAAAAAAGCGATTGAATTTTGTTCGATAGTCATTAAAGATAGCACCAAATTTATTACCGCTATACAAAGCGATATCAATGGAATGTATAGCTATACGAGTCCTACTAAAAATAATTTATTTATCACTTTTACGAGTGTTGGATATAAATCCATTACGAAGAAAATTTATTTAGAAGCCTCTATTGAAGTGCCTGATGTATTATTAAAATCGGATGATAAAGTATTGAATCAAGTGGATGTAGTTACTGAAAAGTCGTATGTGCAAAATACCATGGACAAACGAATTATCAATATCGATAAAAATTCTGTAAGTACAGGAGGTACAGCCGTAGATATTTTACAAACTTTACCGGGTGTGAGTCTAAACTCAGATGAGAAAGTGGAGATGCGTGGATCAGCCAATTTGAATATTCAAATAGATGGGAAACCAGTGGGTAGTAGAGGAGGTAATTTAAATACCGTATTAGAACAAATTCCTGCAAGTTCCATTGAAAGTATTGAAATTATTGGTAATCCCTCAGCCAAATATGACGCAGAAGGTTCGGGAGGTATTATCAATATCGTATTGAAAAAAAATAAACAAGTAGGGATTAGTGGTAACTTAACTGCAACTGTTGGTACCCGAAATAAATATACTGCAGGAGGCTCATTGAATTATAAAAATAAATTCATGAACATTGCTACCAACCTCGGTTTTCAGCATAATTATGCTTATACAAGAGGCGTATTCAATAGTACTAATATTAATGGAGATAGTACTTTTTATCAGCATTATAAAAGTTCGGGACTCAATAAACCACTTAATATTTCCCCGAAAGTGAGTGTTGATTTTTTCTTGAATGATAAGAATACGATTTTCTTAGTGAGTAATTATAGTATCAATAGAAATAATGAATTCAGTAGAACCGATAGATACTTTTTAAATAGCGATTCGATTATTGATTATACGAGTAACAGACAAGCAAGTAGTATAACACGCAATAGATATGTAGATGGAACAATTTCTTATCGTAAATTATTTAAGCAACCCAAACAAGAATTCACGATTGATATCTATTATCAAAATGGTAAAGAATATAATACCGTTACTGCACCTGAAAATTATATCAATAATAGAATGGTGAGTTCGCAAACCATATCCGACAGTATTATTACAGCTGTGAAATTACAAAACGCCAATGTATTAGTCAATTATGTGCATCCCATCAATAAAAATACTTTTATGGAGATGGGTTATAGCTATAAATACAATATGACAGATAGAGATTTGAATTATCTACAACAGAACGATTGGATTAATAATGAATTTTATACCGATAGCAATAGAACGAATCAGTTTGCATTTGAAGAAAATATTCATGCAGGTTATATCACGTATAATTCGGTATATGGAAAGCTTTCTTATAAGCTCGGATTACGTGCAGAAAACACTAGTAATTTCGGGGAGTTGAAGCAAACCAATCAAACTTTTAGAAATAACTATTTTCAGTTTTTTCCGAGCATTCATATGAATGTAGATTTAGGAAAAGATAGAAGTTTTAGATTTACGTATAGCAGACGATTACAACGTCCGAATATGAATCAATTAAATCCATTCGGTGATTATAGTGATCCTCGAAATGTACGTAGTGGAAATCCGGCATTAAAGCCTGAAACGACGCATTCATTTGAATTTGGCTTTGATAAATCAACTAAGAAATTTACATTCTCATCTACACTTTACTATCGATTACAAACCAATATGATTACGTTTATTCGTAAGGTAGATGCAGATGGTTTTGGTAGAATTACTTCGGGAAATGTTGGTACAGCGCATAATTATGGTGTTGAATTAAGTGGTAGATACAATCCATTTAAATGGTGGAATATTAGTTTAGATGTAAATGGTGGAGGACAAACCTTAGTAGATAGTAGATTTGTCGATTTAAAAAACAGACAAAATCTTTCTTATGGAGCTAATTTAATTAGTAATTGGACGATTTTAAAATTTTGGAATATACAAGCGATGTATAATTATAGAGGTCCAAGTTTATTCCCACAAGGAAGAATGCGTAGTATGCATGGAGGGGAGTTAGGAATGAAATTCTTTGTATTAAAAGGAAAATTGATTTTCAATTTACGTTTCAGTGATGTATTTAATACCCGTCAATTTGCGGTAAATGCATCTGGATTTAACTTTGAAAGTAATGCCGTTCGTAAGCGTGATACCCGTAATTTTTATGTAGGTATTACATACAGATTTGGTAGTTCAGACAAGGACAAAACAAATACTAGACGTCGTTCTATAGATGATAACAATAGCAATGGCGGTGGGATGGAAGTGTTTTAAGTCATTATAACGGAATTTAAGCTTAATTATATAATTTAAGTTTACGTTTATACATGAATTATTCGCTTTTTTACTTTAAATCTATTTTAACACTTGATAATATTTATAAGCGATAGAAAATCAGAAGTATAAATATGATTGATTGAATTTATATGCCTTATTTTATACGATAATTGTAGAAAAGTATTGCTGTATTTTATTAATTATCAGTATATTTGATTCATTATATAACTTAAAAAAACACATCAAAATGGGATTTTTTGACAAACTAAAATCGATGGTTGGAATTGGACAACCAAAACTAGTATTTACACTAGAATCAAACCAAATTAAAAGAGGTGACTCTATCAAAGGTAAAGCTACTGTAACAGGTGGTTCAAGAGAGGTACCCGTTAAACATTTTTTAATTGAGCACGTAGAAGTTCTAACAAGAAGAGAATGGAGCGATGTTTCTAAAAGTATGGTTGATAAAAAAATCAAAAATACTGTGAACAAATTAGAAATACCTAAAAACGACGAAATGTTGAAACCAGGTGCTACTATGGAAATTAGCTTTGATTTACCAGTTTCTATGAGTGCCATGAACACAGGTCATCCATACGCACACGAATTGAAAGTTTCAATCGATGTACCAGGATTAGATCCTTCTAAATCAACTGATATTTTTATCTTGTAATATAAAGCCAAGATCAACTTATAAAAAAGCAGTCACGCCAAAGGCGTGACTGCTTTTTTTATGTCTATGGGGTATTTAGAAAATTATAAACTTTCTTGTAGAGAGTTTAAAAGCATTTTTATTTTCTTTAAGGATACAATCGTTTTTTGTGCTTGTAGAATTTTAGTCTGTTCTTCTTTTAATTTCTGT
>CANHVE010000248.1 GCA_947464015.1 Saprospirales bacterium
GATGAATTAACAGGTAAACTGTTTTTTAAAGATACACATGTACAAGAAATATTATTATTGGGTAGAAGCAAATTAGATATTCAAGTTCGTACTTTGATGATGATAGATAGTTTAGAAATGACAGAAGCTGATCGGGAGATCATTGTCAATAATATCATTCAATCATCAGAAGAAAAAATTGTTATTACGCATGGTACAGATACGATGTGTGAAACAGCCGCTTTAATAGCTAGCAAAAACATAGACAAAACAATAGTATTAACTGGAGCGATGATACCATATAAGTTTGGTAGTTCGGATGGCTTATTTAATTTAGGCAGTGCATTAGCTTTTGTACAATCATTACCTAAGGGTGTTTATGTAGCTATGAACGGGAAATATTTTGATGCTACCAATGTTTTTAAAAATAAGCAGACAGGGGTATTTGAAGAGAAAATAAAATAATAAGATAGCAAGCAACTGACTTACATCTTATTCATCATACGCATAAGAATTTCTGTCAAGTAAGAGCCATTACCTGGTCCATACCAATTCATCGTTTTAGTTTCGTATGTATTCATATCATATCGTCTATCATCTGTGATATAACCTATAAAACAACCATTGAAACTAGTGACTAAAAGTTTTTTGTTTTGTGCTTCAGCAGCTGCATCTAACTCATCACTCATCTCGCCACTAAAATCACAAGGCATTCCTGCAAATACTAAATCATTTAAACTTAACATATTGATATAGATATTCTCCTTTCCAAAAAATTTATAAAACCATCTTTGGCGTAATACCAGATTAAACATTATTTTATAATTGGGTTCACGCATTAAAATAGGTTGATGTACCATATTTAATCTATATACATATTCCATCTGTATATTATCTATGTGTTTGTAAACATAGTTTGTTGCTAGATTCCCAATATAATTTAGTTCATCCCATTTATCTTTTTTACATTTATAAGGGCCGTGACTTCCAACACATCCAGCACTAAAAACACATAAGTCTACTTTTTTACTACTATCCATTTTACTCATCAAAATACCTGGCCAATCATTACTCAATTCCATTACTCTATCGTGTAAGCAAGTAGCATGAGCGGTAAACGTAATTAATGCTGCCGTTTCACCTCCTTTTTTCTCAAACTTCACTAATCGAATAATCGAATCAACCTCTCCACCATTTTCTAATAATCTATTATAAACTAATTTTCTAGTATCAATGGTAGTACAACCAACTTTAATAGGTTCTAGATTATTTTGTGCTGCGAGTATTGATTTTTTAATTTGCTGTGCAATAAACAAAGGTACTCTAGGGTCATATTTACCAGCAAACATTTCTCCTACAAAACTATTATGCCAAGCGCCAATGCCAGTATGTGTGTGTGTTGCGGATAAATATATGTTTGATAGGGAATATCCTTCTTTGATTAATAAGGTATCCAATATAGTAGTTACAATAGGTGGAATTATCAATAAATCTGCTGATACATAAGCCACTTTATATTTTCCTTGTTGAAAGACGAAGCTTCTTACAAATAAACTATCATGTATTCCTTCAAACATTTTACCATTCCGATTGGCATTAATGGCAATAGGTGTTGCAAAAGGAGGAATTAAAGAAACTTTTGACCATGAACCTCTAACCGTATCACCATTATTTTCTCTTGCAAAAGCCTGGTTATTATTAATACTTTCAGTGGTTTTATAAAAGTATTTATTCTCATAATAGGCACTTTTATCAATTGGTTTTAACAACACAAATCCTGCAATGCCAATTATAACGACCAATACAAGTACAATCCATCTTAATACGCTGAATTTATTTTTTTTCATGAGTGATATACGTCATTTGGCAGCATTTTTTGAAAAGGTGCTTATAATATTTTTTCAATGATAGACTCTATACTTAAACCTTCTGCTTCTGCTTTGTAGTTTTTAAATATTCTATGACGTAAAACGGGTAAGGCAACGGCTTTTACATCTTCGATGTCTGGACTATATTTTCCATGAATAGCGGCATGACATTTAGCGCCTAATACTAAGTATTGTGATGCCCTAGGACCCGCACCCCAAGTAATATATTGATTTACATACTCTGTAGATTCATTGGTATTAGGTCTAGTTTTACTTGCCAATTTTACTGCATATTCTAATACATTATCTGCAATTGGAATTTTACGAATCAATTGCTGAAAATATAGAATTTGTTGTGCTGAAATTACTTTTTGTAACTGAATATTTTTAGTACTAGTTGTATTTTTCACCACTTCTACTTCCTCTTTAAAACTAGGATAATCTAGTATGATATTAAACATAAACCTATCTAACTGTGCTTCCGGTAAAGGATATGTACCTTCTTGTTCGATGGGATTTTGTGTAGCTAATACAAAAAATGGTAAATCTAATTTATGTTTAACACCTCCTACCGTAACACTTCTTTCTTGCATAGCCTCTAATAAGGCACTTTGTGTTTTAGGTGGTGTTCGATTTATCTCATCGGCTAAGATAATATTTGAAAATATAGGACCTCGATTGAATTTAAATTGTCTGTTTTCATTTAATATTTCTGCCCCTAAAATATCACTTGGCATTAAATCAGGGGTGAATTGAATTCTATTAAACGACAAATCTAACACTTGCGCAATGGTATTCACCATTAAGGTTTTTGCTAAGCCCGGAACTCCTACTAACAAACTATGTCCATCACAAAAAATAGAAATTAATACCTGACGAACTACTTCTTGTTGACCTACTATGATTTGAGCTATAGCTAATTCTAATTCTTTATTTACTTTGGCAAAAGCTTCAAGCGCTTCAACATCATTTTTGTAATTTTCCATGGAATAAAATTATAAAATAATTTTAATTATTTATCTTGTTTGTATTGAGCCATTTAGCAGCATTATCACAGCTTTGAAACTCATCATCTATCATAATATAAGCATCTCCACGTTTCTCCTGAATCCATTTTACTAATGCTTCTTGTTGTTTCGCTTGTTTACAAGCTCCTTGAATTTTAGAATAATCTTCTTTTAGATTAGCTACGTGAGGTTCACTTTCACTTTTAATCATAATAATTCGGAATGCTTTATTCCCATCAGCGGCTTCATATGGTGAAACCTGCGATACTTGTCCTTTTTTCAAATCTGACATACTAAACAGCAAACTACCATCAATCTCATTCATTTCAAAATAGGAAGTACCATTTTGTTGGTTAATAATAGAACCATTATTGCTTTTGCTTTGATCGTCTTCTGAAAATTCCTTAACTGCTTGTTCAAATGTCATCACACCAGATTTAA
>CANHVE010000249.1 GCA_947464015.1 Saprospirales bacterium
AAAATAGTATCAATACATACAGCTGTTTTACCTGTTTGTCTATCACCAATTACAAGCTCTCTTTGTCCTCTTCCAATCGGAATCATCGCATCAATCGCTTTAATACCTGTTTGTAATGGCTCATTTACCGGTTGACGATAAATTACCCCTGGTGCTTTTCTTTCTAATGGCATTTCATATAACTCACCACTTATTGGACCTTTACCATCGATTGGTTCTCCTAAAGTATTTACTACTCTACCAACCATTCCTTCACCAACATTAATAGAGGCAATTTTACCTGTAATTCTTACGGTATCACCTTCCTTTACTAATTCAGATGGTCCCATTAATACCACCCCTACGTTATCTTCTTCTAAGTTTAATACGATACCTCTTAATCCATTTTCAAATTGTACAAGTTCCCCTGCTTTTGAATTGGTAAGTCCGTATACACGTGCAATACCATCACCTACTTGTAATACCGTACCAATCTCTTCAAGAGTACTAGCCGTATTTACATTGGTAAGTTGCTGTCTTAAAATAGCTGAAATTTCATCTGGTTTTACTGCTGCCATTTTTGTTTATTTTTAAATTATTTATTTGTGTTTATCTATTATTTTTTATTGTTTGAAGTGCTTCTTAAACCTTATCTACATAAGATTCATCCAAGAATTGCGCTTTCAAATCTTTTAATTTTTTATGAATACTAGCATCATATAAATTATCTCCAAAATGTAATTTAAATCCACCAATTATATCTTGATCAATTACATTTTCAATCTCTAATTTATCTTTTGTAGGTACATTATTAATAATCTCTTTTTGAACCGAATCGCTTAATTGTTGTGCAGTAGTAATTTTTACTTTACTAATATGATTCATTTTATTGTACAAATCCTCAAAACATTGACCAAAGTCTACTAAATAGGCTTCGCGATTTTTTTTAATCACTAATTGAATATACATCCAAGTAATCACATCAATTTGCTCTTTAAAAATCAGACTCATCACATTCAATTTTTTGTCGTTTGGTATCACCGGACTTTTAAGCATAATCTTTAAATCGATATTGCTTTGAATGGTTTCATCTATCAACTTCACATCTTTATATACAGCTGCAAGTATGTTTTTTTCAATCGCTAAATCCAATAATGACTTGGCATATCGGAGGGATAATTTATAAGATGACATGAATTAGTTTAATTTAGCTTCGTTTATTAATGAGGTTACTAAATCTTCTTGAGCTTTTTTATCAGCCAATTCTTTTCTGATTAATTTTTCAGCTATATCTACAGCTAATTTACCAGCCTCATTTTTCATTTGCATCAAGGCAGCAATTTTTTCTGTTTCGAAATCATTACGTGCATGTTCAATCAACTTCTCATATTCTGCTTTGGCTTTTTCTCTAGAATCTTCCACGATTTTAGTCGCTATGTTTTTAGCTTCTAATAACATGACATTTCTTTCTTCTTTAGCCTCTTTTAATAAGTCTTCATTTTTAGCCTGAAGTTGAGCCATTTCTTCTTTGGCTTTGTTCGCTGCATTCAAAGCTGTTTCTATCGATTCTTGTCTTTCTTTTAAAGACTCTACAATAGGCTTAAATGCAAATTTGCTTAATAAGAATAATAGGATAGAGAATATGATAATTGCCCAAATCGCTAAACCTGGATCTGGAGTAATTAAAGGATTCATTAAAAGTATGCTATTCATTATATATAAGTTTTTTTATTCCAATTTTTTTTAAATTTAAAAGTCCCTATCGGCAATCCCTTTAGGGACTTTTATTGTTTTTAACCTCCGTAGATTATTTTGCGATTAACGCAACAACGATTGCGAATAACGCTGCACCCTCGATAAGAGCGGCTGCGATAATCATGTTTGTACGGATGTCTGCTTTTTCTTGTGGTTGACGAGCGATTGATTGTAAAGCTGAGAAACCGATTAAACCGATTCCAATACCTGCACCAATAACTGCTAAACCTGCGCCTACTACGTTCATTTTGATTGATATTTGTGTCTTCTCTTTATAAAAGAAAACGGGTTAAAAAAATATTTTAATGTGCATGCTCTTCATGGTGATGCTCTTCTAAGGCTAAACCTAAGAATACTGCACTCAACATAGTGAAGATAAATGCTTGTAAAAATGCTACTAAAAGTTCTATAATACTTATAAATAATACAAATGGAACCGCTATTGCTGCTCCTGTTGCACTACCTGCAATGCTCATACCTGCTTTACCAAATACGAATATTAAACTCGTTAAACTAATCACGATGATATGACCTGCTGACATATTCGCAAATAACCTGATCATTAAGGCAAATGGTTTAGATATAACTCCAATCAATTCGATAGGAATCAATATAGGCCATAACCAAACAGGTGCTGGAGGCATAAAGATATGTTTCCAATAATCTTTTTTAGCCGAACCATTAACTACTAATAAAGTAAATATAGATAAAACCAATGTTACCGCTATATTCCCCATTACGTTTGCACCACCTGGCATTAATGGAATCAATCCTAAAATATTATTAATCCAAATGAAAAAGAAAGCAGTTAAGAAATAAGGTAAAAATTTATCTGTGTTTTTACCAAGATTTGGTTGTACAATTTCATCTTTTACAAAAATAACCAATGGCTCTATAATGTTTTGTAAGCCTTTTGGTGCTTTGCCTTTATTATTTTGACAAGCTTTAGCTACAGATATAAATACTACTAATAATATAAATGCAGCTAATAACATTGTAAATACATTCTTAGTAATAGATAAATCTAAATAAGCATCTGTTCCATTAGCAGGTACTATTCTATCATGATGCATTACAAATCCTTTTACTTCTTCTTCTTCATGAAACATACTAGATAAACCTACTAACCATTCACCAGTTGTTCTATTTAAGATCATTACTGGTAGTGGAATATGTATATTCCCCATGATATGCCACTGATTGGCATCAGCAATATGATGCATCGCTACTTCTTTTACATTGAATGCTCCTTCTTCCTCAGTAGCATGTTCTTCTGTGCCATGCTCTTCAGTTGCATGTTCTTCTGTGCCATGCTCAGTAGTCGTTGTAGTATTTGCTGCAGGGCTTGTTTCATGATGTTCTTGCGCACGCAATACATTCGTACTCATAAATAAAACTACTGCTAAAAGTAGAGTAGTTTTGATGTTGGTATAAATAGATGAAGTAATCACAATTTGCTTATTATTTTCGGGTGCAAAGGTATGAATTATAAAGTACTAAAAAAACATTTTTTTCTCTTTTTTAATAAGAAATTCTTTTTTCTCTTAAAACC
>CANHVE010000250.1 GCA_947464015.1 Saprospirales bacterium
TATAAACTAATAAGTACTTATATAAAGTTCATCATTAACAAAAATTAAATACTGAAAACTGAGTCAGCATATTTTTCACGAATGATTTCAAGGATATCATATAACTCATTGATATCTTCTGAGCCCACTAATTTTGTACGATATTCCTTAATATTTACAAGCCCTTTAAAATAGCTAGCATAATGTCGACGCATTTCTAAAATACCGAGTTTGTTCCCTTTCCATTCAATGCTGCGTTTCAAATGCTCTACAGTTGCATTTACACGTTCATTGGTATCGGGTGGAGCCAAATGAGTTCCTGTTTTAATAAAATGTTTTATCTCTCTAAAAATCCAAGGATATCCAATAGCAGCTCTTCCAATCATTACACCATCTACACCATATTCATTGCGCATGGCAACAGCTTTTTCAGGACTATCTACATCTCCATTTCCAAAAATAGGAATATGAATACGTGGATTATTTTTGACCTTCGCCAAGTATTCCCAATTGGCGCTACCTCTATACATTTGACTTCTAGTACGAGCATGAATACTTACCGCTTGTACACCTACATCTTGTAATTGTTCTACCACCGATTCAATTTCAATAGAACTCTCATCCCAACCTAAACGCGTTTTGACTGTTACAGGTAGTTTAGTTGATTTAACAACTGCTTCCGTAAGCTTAATCATTTTAGGAATATCTTTCAATATCGCTGCACCAGCATTTTTACATACAACATTTTTAACTGGGCAACCATAATTAATATCTAATAAATTGGGGTTAGCGGCTTCTACAATTTCAGCACTTCGCATCATAGGTTCAAATTCACCACCAAAAATTTGAATACCAATAGGTCGTTCATCGTCAAATATATCAAGCTTTTTAAGACTTTTATCCGCATCACGAATCAATCCATCAGAAGAAATAAATTCTGTATAGAGCATATCTGCACCAAACTTTTTACAAAGATGTCTGAAGGGAGGATCGCTTACATCTTCCATGGGTGCTAATAAAAGAGGAAATTCCCCTAAATCTATGTTTGCAATTTTTGCCATTTGATCGTACAAAGATACAAAACAAAAATGGCTACGAATTCGTTCGTAGCCATTTTTATATTTATATTATTTTGGTATTAATATTCTTTACCTACTTTTAAACCTGGATGTGGTGCTGGTGGATTGCTATCTCCAGCTTCTCCATCTTGAGCTACTTTAAACTCAACTCTTCTTTGTTCAAGTCTTTGTTGAGGAGTTGTAGCTTTTTCACCTTGTTTAAATTTCACAATAAATCTATCTCTACTTACACCATATTTAGATGTCATGTAATCGATTGCTTTATTTACTCTATTCCAAGCTAATTGCTCACCATATTTACCATCAATATTGATACCTGTAACGATGATTTTAGCATCTGGACACATTTGTAATTTGTCAGCTACTTCGTGTAAGTGAGCATAGAATTGTGGAGTTACACCATATTTATCTTCTTCAAAATAGATAGAAGGTAATTCCATTTTTGTACAATCATATCCGCCACCATTACCACTACCAAACTTAGGTAAATTATCACAACAAGATGGACATTTAGCTACACCAGATGCGTCGATTGGACATCCTGGAGGAGAATAAGGTTCTTTATCATCACAATCAGCGATACCATCTTTATCACTATCTAAAGCCACCCCTTTCACGTCAACTGGACAACCTTTTTTAGTATTTGGTTCTTTATCTAAACGATTAGGAACACCATCTTCATCATCGTCTTTTAATAATTCATTAACGATTTTATCAGGATCCATATCGCCTAACTTTTTGTAAGTATAATCCATAGGATTTAACCACCATAATGGTTCAAGTGATTTTTTACCTAAGTTTACATTACAAGTTAAGAATGTATATAGGATATTATCATTATCTTTTGTTAAACCATCCCAAGTATTTTCTTGCCATCTTTCACCATCTAATAAATCGTCGCCCGTAAAAGTTACACGAGTCTCTAAATTTAAAGATACTCTTTTTGAAGCATGGAAACCTAAACCTAAACCGATACTAGCAGCTGGTACCAATTTCCAGTTTTTAATACCTACTTTATCAGTTAAACCTTCTGCACGAGATTCGAATTTATTATCATAAATATCTTTTAATGCTGCTTGAGTCGGATTTTTTGCATTTTTCAAAAAGTAATTTGCATATCTATCTGGGATTGGAACACCAGATGCCTTTGTGTAGAATACAGATAAAGCTGGACCATAATCATACATATTACCATTTGCATCTAATTGATCAGTCTTAACATTATAAAACATTCCACCAGCACCAAAGAACACATAAGCATTTAATTTATTACGTTCTTTATGAAATCTTACGTTACCTAATGTTACAACTCCTTGTAATGATAATTCATGTACTTGGGTTTTAAAGTTTTTAAACATTAAGTTTCTAGCAGTTCTTTCAGCAGTTCCAACAGAATAAGTAACTGGCTTAGTTAAATAATTTAAATTTCTATTATAAGTACCATTTAATGCAGCATTCCATTTAGAATTTGCTTTTGGAGACCAATCTCTACCTTGTGCTTGACCATAAACATATTGAAATCTCATAGAAAATAAATAACCAAATGCTTTTCTTACAGTAAATGTAGCTCCAAAACTTTTGATTGGATTCAACACCGCTTTAACATCACCACTAATGGCATACATACCCAATCCTACACCTAATTCCCATTGATTTTTAGGTTTTGCTGGAAAGTAGTATTTATTATTCATAAATGCTTCTTGTTGTTTTGACTTGCCTTTACCTCTCATATATTCAGCAGAATCTGAAGATATATCATAACGTGGCATTTGTGGCTTACTTATCGCCTTTCTATCATTTAAATTATAGTCTGTTTGTTGTAAATCAGGTTGTAAATATTGAATCTGATTTTGATTATCTTTCTTTTGAGCAAAAGTAACCACAAGGGAAAACGCTAAGACTAAAGTTAAAAAATTCCTATTAGATAGTAATTGTTGCATCTATGTAATTTTTAGTTATTTAAGTTGCTAAATTACTAATATTAATTAACAAAACAAAATTTTAAAAATACTAATGTTGAATAAATATATTTATATAGTATTATATAGCTATATAAATTGATAAAAATAGCTTATCTATATCGACCAAGAATTAGCACCTTGCAATAATTTATTGACTTTAAGGTACTCATTATCAGCATTATGTAATTTGTTTTGAATAGTATTATGTCCTTCCTTTGAATATACAATTCCAAATA
>CANHVE010000251.1 GCA_947464015.1 Saprospirales bacterium
TCAGTTTGGAATCGGATGGTTACATCGCTATTAAGGTTTGGGACACCCAAAAAGGTTCAAAATACAAAGCTGAACAAGCACGAAAAGATGCCATTCATGCAATTTTATTTTCAGGAATATCTGGAGGTAACGGTTGTGCAACGCAGCCACCTATCTTAAATAAATCGGAGGAACAAAATAATTTTAAAAATATTGAAAAGACTTTCTTTGCTAAGAACGGCAAATGGTCAATTTTTACAAGAAGTTCAGCCACTGAAACAACCTTACCGGCTAGTTTAGGCGCTAAGAATTGGAAAGTATATCAAGTATCTATTTCAAAGAACGAACTACGCAAATATCTTGAAGAGCAAAAAATAATCAAATCACTAAATAATGGTTTTTAATATGAAAAAAATATCCGTTTTATTAATTACACTTGGACTATTTGCTTCATCAAATATGCTTTATAGTCAAGCCAAAAAGCCAACACTGATGATTTTACCCAGTGATAACTGGTGTGAGCAGCGTTATTTCATGACTGAGTTTGACAATCAAGGAACCAAACAAAAAGTTCCTAATTACAAACAAGCATTTCAAGAGGATGTCGAGATTGGTCAAGTAATTTCTAAGATTGGAAGTTTACTGATTGATAGAGGATTTCCACTAAAAGATGCAGAACAAGAATTGAAAGCGATAGAAGCGCGAAGTGCAGAAGATAATATGACCACTAGTACCACAAGCGGTTCGTCAATTGCTGAAAGTCCTTTAGATAAGTTAAAAAATAAAGCGAAAGCAGATATTGTTATTCAAATTTGGTGGAAAGTGAACAAAACAGAACAAGGTAAATCTGTATCCTTTGTGCTAGAAGCATTCGATGCATATACTAGCAAACGAATAGCATCCTCTTCAGGAACTGGCACAGCAAATAGTACGGATATTGTTCCTATACTTTTAGAGAAAGCCATCTTATCCAATATCGATCCATTCACGGCACAGTTACAATCTCATTTTGATGATATGTTTAATAATGGTAGAGAAATTCTTTTGACCATAAAAAAATGGAACAGCTGGGATAAAAATATGGAAACCGAAATTGAGGGGAAAGAGATTACTGACTATGTAAACACATGGCTGCAACAAAATACAGTGAAAGGCAAATACAATATGGCAGATGCAACAGAAAATATCATCCGTTGCGATCAAGTAAGAATACCGTTATACGATGTAAATAATAATGCCATTGATGCACGCCAATTTGGGAAAGGATTACAGAAATACTTTAAAGCAGCACCATTCAATTTTGAAGTTAAATTAATGACCAGAGGACTAGGAGAAGCCATCCTTGTTTTGGGTGAAAAATAAAAAAAGATGAAAAAAATTATTTCTATACTCCTTCTTGCGATTGTTACAAGCACAGGATTTGCGCAAACTAAGGTAGATGATTTCGGTAGAATTGTGCTGAACGCCTATTTACCAGATAATATAGCATTGCCTGCAGAGGCAAAAAATATGCTAATGACTAAACTAAACCAAATTACCACCATGAATGGAATTGGGGGAAGTCAAGCGAACCCACGATTTATAATCACTGCTGCTGTGAATATTGGCACCAAAGATATTATTGCCGGACCACCTCAAATGATTGCTCAAAACATCGATATTACGCTATTTGTGGGTGATGCAATTAGTAATACAGTTTATGCAAATGTTACTATAAGTATAAAAGGGGTTGGTACAAATGAAAATAAGGCCTTCATTGAGGCCATCAAAACAATTAATCCTCAGAATAAAGATATCTTACTTTTTCTCGAAGATGGTAAAAAGAAGGTACTGAACTACTATAGCACACAATGTGATTTTATAATAAAAGATGCACTAACGCTTAGCAAACAAGAAAAATACGATGAAGCAATTTATCAATTAGCCATCGTACCCAACGTGTGTAAGGAATGTTATTTTAAATGCTTAGATACCATTGTACACATCTACCAACAGAAAATAGATACTGATTGTAAAGCAAAACTGAGCAAGGCTAAAACAATGTGGGCAGGGCAACAGAACATTAGCAATGCTGAAAATGTGTTGAATATTTTGAGTGATATTAATTACAATGCTGCTTGTTTTAGTGAAGTGAATCTTCTAACAAAGCAAATTAATAACAAACTAATGGCAGATGAAAAAGCGCGATTGGAGTTGGCATTAAAAAAATATAACGATAAAATTGATTTAGAAAAAAAACAGATAGATGCCTATAAAGAAGTGGCTGTTGAATATGCCAAAAACCAACCTAAAACGATAACTTATAATAATATTTATTGGAGGTAATTATGAACTATTTTAAAGGAACAAAAATCCAAATTTCACCTTGCATTGCTGCTAAAGCAAAGTTTGCATTAAATCTCACGATAAAAAAACCTAGCAACACTAAAACATGTAGCTATGGTTATAGGTGTAAAGTAATCGAAAGTTTTTCTATCGAAAATAATCTCACAAATAGTATATCTGAAGAAGCTAAAAGCACATATAAATCATTATTCAAATAAATTATGAAGCAATTACTTTTAACCATCGCATTGGCGTTAAGCATGTGCGCATACTCACAAGAAGAAATTAAAAGTGTTACACTAACCGTATCCGGTCAAGGTAAAACCCCCGAGGAAGCAAAACAAATAGCTTTAAGAAGTGCGATAGAACAGGCTTTTGGTACATATATTTCGAGCAATACTACAATCTTAAATGACAGCATCATAAGAGATGAAATTATATCGGTCGCCAATGGTAATATTGAGAAGTTTGAAATCCTATCTGAAGTTAAATTACCTAATGGAAGCTATGCTTCCTCAATAAAAGCAGTAGTTTCTATATCGAAGCTTACTAATTTCTGTGAAAGTAAAGGCGTAACGGTTACCCTAAAAGGCGGCTTGTTTGCTGCAAACATAAAACAACAACAGCTAAATGAGAAAAATGAAGTATCCTCCATCAAGTTGCTTAGCGAAACTGCAAAATCTTTAATCGACAATATGTTTGACTATTCCCTCACTAGCAGCGAACCTAAATCTCTTAATGACGAACCAGATTTATGGGCACTGCATCTATCCGTAGGGGTCAAGGTGAATGATAACTTTTTAGGATTCAGGAAATATATTTATAATACATTATCATCATTATGTTTGACTTTAACAGAGGCTAATGATTATATAAAAATGAACAA
>CANHVE010000252.1 GCA_947464015.1 Saprospirales bacterium
TACGAAATAGGAGTATACGAGCAGCTGCCTTTGAAGGGATGTGTCCTAATAATTCGGTAAGTAAAGATTTAATCAATTATCATGCTGCAGTTGCTGCAGGTGAAATAGGTATGACAACTGTGGCATATGCATCAGTTTCAAAAAATGGCTTATCATTTTCACATCAAATGTGGATTAGAAATGAGATTATTCCTTCATTAAAGGAATTAACAAACGCAATTCATTCTAATGGAGCCAAAGCATCTATACAATTAGGTCATTGTGGTAATATGGCCAAATATAGAACCATCAAGTCAAGAGCTATAGCCCCTAGTGCGATTCCCAATTTATATGCAATGACATTTCCTAGAGAGATGCAACAATCAGATATAAATGAAATAGTAAATGACTTTAAACAAGCAACAAAATATGCAATTGAAGCTGGATTTGATGCGGTTGAGATACATGCAGGTCATGGTTATTTAATTAGTCAATTTCTTTCTCCCTATACAAATCATCGATCTGATTCCTATGGTGGCAGTCTAGTTAATAGAATGCGTTTTATGGAAGAAGTAATCATTGCTGTATTAGAAGAAGCTAAAGACAAAATAGCCGTTTTAGTTAAGATGAATATGCGTGATGGTTTTAAGGGAGGTATGGAACGAGATGAGAGTTTATTAGTTGCTAAAAAATTGCAAGAATTAGGGGTGAACGCATTAGTGTTGAGTGGCGGATTTGTGAGTAAAAGTCCTATGTACGTGATGAAAGGAGCAATGCCATTTAAAACATTAGCCGCTCATACTGACGAAACCTATTTACGTTTTTTTATAAAAAGATTTGGTCAATTTTTGGTAAAACAAGAAAGGTTTTCAGAAAATTATTTTTTAGAGGAAGCTTTATATTTTAGACAAAATTTACAATTGCCATTGATTTATGTAGGAGGCATTTTGTCGGAAAAAAATATAGAAGAAGTGCTTATGAAAGGCTTTGATGGTGTAGCTATGGCAAGATGTTTAATTGAAAACCCTAATTTTATATCAGATATAAAAAATAAAACCAACGTACAATCGGCATGTAATACTTGTAATCATTGTATTGCCTGTATTTATAATAATAAATTTGAATGTTCATTACACCCATAATTAATTGGAATGGCTTTACAAAATAAAATGGCTTTAATCACTGGAGGTTCTTCTGGTATTGGCAAATCAATTTCTTTTGAATTAGCTAAAAAAGGATATGATTTATTGATTATAAGCAATAAACAAAATGAATTAGATAGTACTAAACAAGCATTAGAAATGGCATATCCAATTACATGTCATACTTATTTTGCAGACTTAAGCCTAGAATCAGCAGCACAAAATGTATATTCCTATTGTATGGAAAAACAATTTGATATTGAGTTTCTGGTTAATAATGCAGGTATCTTAATTTTCTCAGAATTACATGAAACAAAAGAAGGATTAGCGAATAGAATTTTGATGTTACACATGTATACACCTACTATTTTAAGTAGATTATTTTCAAAAGAGATGGTACAACGTAAAAAAGGTTATATACTAAATATTTCATCAATTTCAGCAGTAATGCCTTTTCCATGTATTTCTTTATACGGACCCACCAAAACTTATATACGAGCTTTTAGTAAAGCAATTCGAATTGAATTATCAGGGCATAATATTCAAGTGTGTTGTGTTATGCCAGGAACTACCGAATCAGGATTGTATGATCCTCAAAAAGTGAATTTTAAATTTGCAAAAAGAATAGGCATCATGACTGATTCTAATTTTGTTGCCAAACATGCAATACAAGCAACTATTTCAAATAGAGGAGAAGTAATTCCAGGTTGGATCAATAAGTTAAGCGTAGCTACAGTACCTTATATTCCAAGGTTTGTAATACAATACTTATACAGTGGTACAAATTTAGTAACTAGATTTAAAAAAATATTGGACTAAAAGTTTAAATAAATTTCACTTTTCCAGCAGCGAACCAACACATTCTAAGAAGAATTAAGCCATGTTTGAATCTAGAAATATTAGTGTCGCCATATACTCTTTCTCTATAACGAATTGGTAAATCGATAATTTTCAGATTGAGTTTGAATGCGCCAAAAAGTAAATCGAAATCACCAAATGGATCAAATTCGCCAAAGAACTTTCTATTCGCCACTAATCTAACATAATCTTCACGAAACATCACTTTAGTTCCACATAAAGAGTCTTTGATTGGTTGTTCAAGCATCCATGTAAAGACCATAGAGAAGAATTTATTTCCTAATGTATTTAAAAAGCGCATAGCATTATCTTCCATAGGATAAACTAGACGAGAGCCATTAATAAATTCGGCTTTACCACTAGCAATAGCATAATAAAATTTTGGTAAATCTTCGGGTGGTACTGTTAAATCGGCATCTAGAATCATTAAGATATCTCCTGTAGCTATTGAATACCCTTTCCTTACGGCATCACCTTTACCTTTACCAGGTTGCTGGCAAATTTTTATATCATATGAATCCTTATATTTTTCTGCTACTTGTTGAATGACTTCCCAAGTATTGTCGGTACTATTTCCTTCTACAAAAATAATCTCTTGATGTTTGCCAAATTTAGGCATTCGAAGAATAGCATTTTCAATATTACCTGCTTCATTTCTTGCAGGTATTACGATTGTAGTTGAATATTTATTTTCTACATTTGAATTATCATGAAAATAAGGACGAGCAAATACAAATTGATTTAAACAAAGATGTCTGAAACCAGGAAGTTTTGCTAGATACTTATTAGAAAACCAAGATAAAATAGGGATATTAAATGGAATGAGTGTTCGTTGATTTTGTTTATATGGATCAAAATCAGATTGTTCTAATAAGTTCTCAATATCATAATGAGAAAGCCAACTTTGTTGTAAGCTTTTCTTTTTCAAACCTAATGTTTCACCTGATTTAAGAATAGGCTCCCAGAGATAATTATAGTATGAAATAATGATTCTAGTTTGTTCATGGCAGACTTTTTTCATTTCCATAAAAACATCTAATACATTATCAAAATAACCAATCACATTGGAAAGGATAATGACATCAAACTTTTCATTGAGGTTTATTTGTGTAGCGTCTTGTACATGAAATTCTACATTGGAATA
>CANHVE010000253.1 GCA_947464015.1 Saprospirales bacterium
ATTTAGTAGTTGTTCTATTGCTGATTTGTAATATATATAAACCTTCTTTTAAAGAAGCTGGTCTTGTATAAGTTACCAATTCATTTGCTTGTAAATCTACATTTGATGCTACTACACTTACTACTTTACCACTCATATCTAAAATTGAGATTGTAGATTGGTTCATCGGTGTAGCATTCATTTGAATATTGATATGCTCTTGTACAGGATTTGGGTAAATATTCATGATTGAAGCAGCTGTTGGTGTTTGAATACCTACGTTTGTTTTAGCTGTACAAGTTTGATTTGTTGTATAGGATTGATCTCCACTATCTCCATTATTATTATTTCCAGCTAATCCAGCCACATAAAATGTTACAGGTCCTATATCTGTTGATGGAGCTGTCCATGAAAAAGTATATACCGCTGAATCATTGGTTAAGCCTGCACCTGTCATATGAGTTAAATTTAAACGACCAGCACCCGAAGAAATAATTTGTGTTCTTGAAGATTCTGTAATATTGATAGTTCCTGCATTTGCACTAGATGAATTTAATACTTCAACGCCTAATCCAAAAACTAATTTACCAGTTTCAGCAATACGTACACGGATATTATATGTTGTTCCTGGTACATATTCCCAACCAGTCATATCACTCGATTGAAGGGTTACACTACCCGGACCAGAATTTGATGTTCCATTATGGCATCCACCTGTTTGACAAGTTGCTTCGCCTGGCGAACCAGTGTTACCTGCTCTACCATTTTTTTTGTAAGATTCGTTTGTAAATGTAATAAATGCTCCTAATGAACTTAGGACAATAATAGACATCGTAATTAGTTTTTTCATAAATTGAAATAATTAAAATTTAATGATTTTATATGTTTGGTTTAAAAGTGACGCTGAACTAATTTGGAAATAATACATGCCATTGCTATAGTTACTTAAGTCAATAATATTATTTCCAGTATTCAAATATATAGTGTTTTTTTGACTCCCAATAGCATCAAAAATTTTCAATTCATATAATTCGTTTGAATTATTTAATACATGAATAAAATTAGAAGTACTGTTTGGGTATAATTCAATATTAGTAGACAATAGATTTTCAATAAAGGTTGCTTCGCAGTTGGTTCTATTAGGACTCACTATCGTAGTTCTTCCACCCACCACATAAGAATTCATATTATCCGTACGAGGGATCTCGGCAGTCCAATTACTTAGGTTATTATTATACGTATTTAAATTCGAATAAGGTGGACAAACTACTAGTGAAGCACCAGTGCCGTTGGTAGATGTTAGTGTAGCAGTATTATAATACATACTATCTATTACTTGGAATAATGAATTCGTTAAAGTAATGGATTCAGTAGTATTGCCTAATCCACCACTGCTCCATTGTTTTGCTTGTATACCATAAGCAACATATATTAATAAAGAATCTTTAGCCACCACATATTTTTCATTCGGAATCAATGTTTTTTCGGGTAATCGTAAATTAACTCCTTTATCAAACCAATAACCACCTATTGCTACATCTGAACCTCCATAATTAACTATTTCAATAAATTCTAAAGTGTCATTTAAAAAAGGATCATCGTAGTATAATTCATCCATAGCTACCGTTCCCAATGTATTATTAAATACGATATTAAAATATCTTGGAGTAGTCATGGCATTGGTGGCTAAATCTTCAATATTATCTACCGATAATACATAATATTTTCCAATTACTAATGGTGTTGCTAAAGTCAATGTAACTATATCATTCGAGCCATTACGCACAGCACTTGTAATGGTACCTAAACCAGTATAATTAGCTACATTCGTAGCTGTAGTATTTACTGCTTCATTAAAAAATACTTCTACTGTTGTAGTAGATGTTTCGTTTGCACTATAAGGAATTGGGGGAGCAATATCCGTTAATGGACAACCAGCCATAGGATGAGCATAGATTTCTTTACCAGATACTATTATACCAGTTGGTGTTGCTCCATAAGTCCAGTTACTACCAATACTATTATCTAAATTGGCATCACATAATGCTAAGCTAGGACCTTCACCATCTGCTAAGATTGGCCAAGGAGCTATATCTTTATAAACCACATAATCCATTAATGTTCCAGAAGCATTTTCTAGAAATACTGAATCTGAGCTATTTCCTAAGGCACTATTACGCCATTGATTGGCACTAAAACCAAACGCTCTTTCAAATGCAATAGAATCATAACAGAAAACATGATATTGACCTGCATTTAATGTTAATGAGCCGATAGTATGACTAATAGCTTTTTTAAATTTCCAACCAGTTATATTTACTGGTGCTCCAGAATTGTTATAGATTTCGATAAAATCTAAGGAGTCAACAGCACCGGGAGTATTATAATTGATTTCAGTAATTACAATTTGTGCTTTGATACTCCATAAAATGAACGTCAATGAAGTTAATAGGAAAAGTTTTTTCATAAAAAAATATTTAGATAGTAAAAGTACTTAATACCGAGTTAATATTAGAATTTATATCTTTAAGAAAATCAACACTAGCTGTTGAAGTGTATAAAAAATATTAGATACTCAATATTTTACTTTGACAAACAAAATTGGTTTTAGGTACTTGTGTTGTTTCAGCAATTTCTTTAAATCCACCTGATACTTCAGAAAAATTACGTACTCCGCGAGCTTGTAATATAGAAGCTGCAATCATACTTCTATAACCACCCTGACAATGTAAGAAAAAGTATTGATGGGTATCGATTTGACTCATCCATTCATTGATAAAAGCTAAAGGTTTATTATACGCTTCATCTATATGTTCAGCAGCATATTCACTTTCTTTACGAACATCAATAACTACAGATTCTTTAGGTTTAAATTGTGTTTCGAATTGACTAGGACTGATTCTATTAATTTGATCTTGTTCTTTTCCAGCTTTTACCCAAGCATCAAAACCTCCTTCTAAGTATCCTAATACTTGGTCAAAACCAACACGAGCTAAACGAGTAATACACTCTTCTTCCATTCCTATATCGCAAACTAAAAGGATATTTTGTTTCACATCACCAATTAAAGCACCTACCCAAGGAGCAAAATCGCCTTTGATTCCAATATTAATACTTTGAGGAATAAAACCCGTA
>CANHVE010000254.1 GCA_947464015.1 Saprospirales bacterium
ATGATCTTATCTTGCATCTCTATTCTCGGAATATTTTTTAATTCATTTCAAATGAAAACAGATACTATTATAAATACATTTGCATCATCACAATTGACATACGAACGTGTGCAAGTAGCTTATCAAGAAAAAGATACTGTACTACAAAAAGTTTTTATGGATAGTATTGGTATTTATCCACCAACACAAGTATTTTTTAGAGCTTTTAAAAACGAATCTACATTTGAAGTTTGGGCTTTACATCCAGTAACAAATACATTTCATTTTATAAAAAAATATAGTATTTGTAAAAAATCTGGAGTGATAGGTCCAAAGCGTGAAGAGGGAGATAGACAAGTACCAGAAGGATTTTATACAATCAATGTTTATAATCCTGAAAGTAATTTTTTCTTGTCGCTAGGATTAAATTACCCAAATACATCTGATTCAATTTTAACCACAAATAAAGAAGCACCAGGCGGTGATATTTATATTCATGGAGATTGTTTAAGTATTGGTTGTTTGCCACTCACAGACGAATATATTAAAGAAGTTTATTTAATTGCAATGTATGCTCATAGTGCAGGTCAAGAAGTAATACCAGTGCATATTTTTCCATTTAATTATGCCAAACCAATCTATGATAAATTATTAGCGAATTACTCAAATCCAGTATTAAAAGCATTTTGGTATAATTTGAAAGAAGGATTTGATTATTTTCAAAAAAATAAAAGACTACCACATGTAATAGTGTTGCCTGATGGAACCTATCAATTTAACTAATTTTCTTTATCTACTGCCCACCAGGAACCGAATGGTGTTTCCATTGCTCGATAGGATTCTTCTTTTTCTAAATTTAAAATATTAGGTTTTCTAGTATGTTCTAGTACACAAACATCAAATATTTCATCTACTGCATTTAAATATTCAATTTTTCCAATCATATTTCCTGTCTCAATATCAATTACTACAATGCCCGCTGTATTTGCAAAACCATTTTGAGCAAGCGAAGCAAAAGAACTTGAACTTTCTCTTAGTTTAGATAAACCAATAAAAGCATAGTTTTTATAAAAGCTCATCCCTCTTACAAATGAATTGCCTTGATACAAAACTTCATAACTTTCGTTGTTTTTCGTTGATTTACACAATGACCCATTACCTGATTGTAAAAAATATAATTGGTTGTTATGCATACGAGGTGAATGAGGCATTGATAATTTATCATGTACAATTTCATGCGTTTGATAATCGATGAGGATGCCACTTTCTTTAATATTTTTTCTCCAACTTTGAGCGCTATTGCCCGCATTAAATGCACTTACATATTTGATTTCATTTTTATCACTTGCGATACCGTTTAAATGGCAGCGATCTTCGGGTACTAATCGATCGATAAAGGAAGGCATCCAAATAGGCTCGAAATTATAATCACTATTTATTTTTACGATACACGAAAACAGGGTATTCACAGCCACTAAATCTTCGTGTATAAAACTTAAATCATGAATATCTGCAGGGCCTGTAATATATTGCACTCTTGGTACATACATCGCATCATAAGTAGTGTTTTGTTGAGGATTATAACCATTATTTAACTCAGGCACATTTTTAAAAATTAATATATTATTTAGAGTAGCTATGGCAATCTTCTTTTTACTTTCATGAATAGCAATCCCCATCGGCTTTTTAAAATTACGAGGCAATTGTATTAACTGTCCTTTCTCATCAGCACTTAATAAAATTATTTTTCCAGCTTGATAGGTAGATAAACCAATACTGATTTTTAAATCATATAAAAGCTGAATCACTTCTTTATTAGCTCTACATGCAAATGCTGGAAGATTGGTAGTTGACATTTTTATATTTTGTTTAAATAGATAACGAGAATTCTTTAAAAACGTTTCTTTAGAAATTAAAATTAATCAAATTAAAATAGCGATGCATGAGTTTAATTAAAAGGAATGGCTTAAATACCTTCAATTATTATTAGTAGATTTGTTGAAGCAATTATATACTAAATCGGATGCTATTAGACACTTTTGAACGTAAACATGATTACTTACGCATATCTTTAATAGATAATTGCAATTTTCGTTGTACCTATTGTATGCCAAATGAAGAGATTTCATTTTTGCCTCATGCGCAATTAATGCAAGTAGATGAAATAGTTGAAATAGCCAAATCATTTGTTTCGTTAGGCGTTACTAAAATTCGATTAACAGGAGGTGAACCATTAGTTAGAAAAGAATTTGCACAAATCTGCGAAAAACTTTCTAGCCTGCCAGTTGAACTCACTCTTACAACGAACGGCGTATTAGTGCACAAACATATAGAAACCTTTCGTACAGCAGGCATTCGATCGATAAACGTAAGCATCGATACTTTGCAAAAAGAAAAATTTTTACAAATCAGTAAGCGTGATGCATTTGATCAAGTTTGGAAAAATATATTAAGTTTAGTGGAGCATCAATTTAGTGTCAAATTAAATGTAGTTGTGATGAAAGGAATCAACGACGACGAAGTGATAGATTTTGTAAGACTTAGTGAGCAATTACCTATACATATTCGATTTATTGAGTTTATGCCATTTGATAAGAATGCCTGGCATAAAGACAAAGTAATACGAAGTAATGATTTAATTGAACAACTAGAACAACATTTTTCATTTATAAAATTAAAAGATGAGAAACACGCAACAGCCAAGAAATATAAGCTTTTGCAAGGATTAGGCTCTTTTGCGTTTATAACTACTATGAGTCAAATTTTTTGTAGCGAATGCAATCGAATGCGATTAACTGCAGATGGGAAAATGAAAAATTGTTTATTTGGTAAAGACGAACTAGATTTATTACAAGCATATAGAAAAGGCGAAGATATCACTGATATTATTAAACAATCGGTTTTAGCTAAACATGAAAAAATGGGCGGTCAATTTAAAGAAATATCTACGGAGACAGACGCCAGTATGATCATTAATAGAAGTATGATTAAAATAGGAGGATAAATGCACTTTATAGAGGTAGAGAAAGCTCAAGAATTAATCGTCGAACAGATTGTTCGGGGAGCAGTGCATGAAGTAAATTTACTAGAAGCGATAGACTGTTATGCCGCTACATCTATAATTGCCCCTATAG
>CANHVE010000255.1 GCA_947464015.1 Saprospirales bacterium
AAAGAGTTTTTATTTTTTTTTCTTTTTAAACATTTCAAGCATTCTATCAGTCACCACAAAGCCACCAACAACATTTAAAGTACCTAATATAACTGCTAGAAATCCTAAAACTAAAGCTACATAATTATCCGCTTCTGCCTCACCCATAACGATAATTGCTCCAATAATAACCACCCCGTGTATAGCATTAGCACCTGACATTAAAGGAGTATGAAGTACTGAAGGTACGCTACCTATTACTTCTATCCCTAAAAAAATAGATAGGATTACAATCGTTATCAATTCTTTATTGTCATATATAAATTGAAGTATTTGTTCCATTTTTTATACTTTTTTAAATTGTTATTTAATTAATCCTTTCACTCGTTCATTGGTAATATTACCATCATGTGTTACACAAGTTCCAGCAACAATATCGTCTTCAAAATTTAAATGTAATTGACCTTCTTTAATAAGAAGCTTCATAAAGTTCATTAGATTTTTTCCATACATTTTACTCGCATCAGATGGAATAGTAGAAGCATAGAATGAATTACCAATTACTTTAACACCTTCGTGAATAATTGTTTCATTGTTTTTAGTGCTTTCGCAATTCCCTCCTGAACTTGCAGCTAAATCAATAACAACACTTCCTTTTTTCATTTCTTTTAAAGAAGAATTTAACAATAATAATGGAGCTTTTCTACCAGGAATTTGAGCGGTACATATTACTACATCAGATTTAATCGCGGCATTATGAATAGCTTCTCTTTGTTTTTGTTGAAACTCTTCTGTTTGTTCTACCGCATACCCACCAGCTGCTTTATCGTCTTTTGCTCCCTCTACTTCTACGAATTTTGCTCCAAGCGACTGCACTTCTTCTTTTACTGCACTACGTACATCAAAAGCTTCTACCACAGCACCCAATCTTCTAGCGGTAGAAATTGCTTGTAAACCAGCAACACCAGCCCCAAGAATCAATACTTTAGCAGGAGTAATAGTACCTGCGGCTGTCATAAACATGGGAAAGAATCGAGGTAACTCAGTGGCTGCAGTTAAAACTGCTTTATATCCTGCTACTGTAGCCATACTACTTAATACGTCCATGCTTTGAGCACGAGTAGTACGAGGTACAATATCCATACTAAAGGTTGTTATGCCTTTTTGTTGTAGATATTTAATTAACTCAACATTATCGTATGGTGCAAAAACACCAAACAATACAGCCTTGTTTTTTAGTTTATCTATCTCAGCATTGTCTAGTTTGTTAATACAAAACACCACATCTGATTGAGATAAAATCTCTTCTCTACTTTTAAGTTGAGCACCAGCTTTTTCATATTCTTCATTAGATGCAAAAGCCGACAACCCTGCATCTTTTTGAATAGAAACTTGAATATTCTGTTTCACTAAATTGCCAATTTCGGCAGGAAGTAAAGCTACACGTTGTTCGTGAGCTGGTTCTTTTAATACACCAATTATCATAAATAAGGAAATTGATTTAGATTGTAAATATACTATATAAAATTTATTTTGAAATATAAAAAAAAGACGTATATTTGACTAACGAACGTTAGTTATTTTATGGCAGAAATCATAATAGACCGCAAACAGCAAATTCAATTAGTAGCACAAAATCTCTTTCGAACAAAAGGATATGGTGCTAGTAGTATGCGTGATATTGCTAAAGAAGTAGGGATAGAAGCAGCTTCGTTATACAATCATTTTTCTTCTAAAGAAGATTTGTTAAAGGAAATTTGCTTTGGAATGGCTAATCATTTCTTTACTTCTATTGAACCTATCGAAAAGAAAAAGTTTTCTGCTAAGCAAAAATTAGAAAAAATGATAGAATGCCATGTAGCTGTAATTGTTTCGAACATTGATGCTTCATCCGTTTTTTTTCATGAATGGAAACATCTAAAAGAGCCTTTTTTAGGAGAGTTTAAAAGCCTAAGAAATAAATATGAAAAAAAATTTATTCAAATCATTAATGAAGGATTTGAACAAAAACTATTTAGAAAAGTAGATGTAAAAATTGTTTCATTTACAATTTTCTCGGCATTAAATGCCACCTATGATTTATATAAACCCAATGGGAAATTGAGTGCAAAAGACATTTCAAAAAACATTTCAGATATCATTATTAACGGATTAAAACCAACAAATTAAACTATGTACGGAAATACTTCAGTAACAGCAGAAGAAGCAAAGGTTTTAAATAACCTGCAAGACGATCCAATTAAATTAGCAGCATTTGAGGCACGAATAGATGCAGGAGAAAAAATTGAACCAGGCGATTGGATGCCAGAAGGGTATAGAAAACAATTGATTCGTATGATTGAACAACACGCTCATTCAGAAATAGTAGGTGCATTACCTGAAGGAACTTGGATTACACGAGCGCCAGGGTTTAAAAGAAAATTAGCATTAATTGCCAAAGTGCAAGACGAAATCGGACACGGTCAACTTCTATATAGTGCAGCAGAAACATTAGGTAAAACTAGAGAAGAAATGCTTAACGATTTATTGAGTGGTAAAAGCAAATACAGCAATGTATTTAATTATCCGGCTAAAACTTGGGCAGATATAGCAGTTATAGGATTTTTGGTAGATGGCGCAGCTATTGTAAATCAAACCATCAATGCGAAAGGTTCTTATGGTCCATATTGTAGAGCCTTAGATAGAATTTGTTTTGAAGAATCTTTTCACTTAAAACAAGGTCATGATAATTTCGTATATCTTGCTACAGGTACTGCCATGCAGCGAGAAATGTTGCAAGAAGCATTAAATAGATGGTATAGACCATTATTACATTTTTTTGGTCCATCAGATAAAACATCCGTGCACTCTGAGAAATTAATGCGATGGAAAATTAAACTAGCAAGTAATGATGATATGCGTAATCAATTTTTAGATATGTATGTTCCTAAAATTCTAGAACTAGGATTAACACTACCAGACCCGAATTTAAAGAAGAATCCAGAAACAAATAAATGGGAATTTTCTGACCCAGATTGGGATGAATTCTACAAAGTAGTAAGCGGTGATGGACCATGTAACAAAGAAAGACTTGAAGTTCGCAGATATGCCGAAGAACAAGGTAGATGGGTAAGACA
>CANHVE010000256.1 GCA_947464015.1 Saprospirales bacterium
ATTCTAAAATAAAAGTAATAATAATAAATAATACACATAACAGATTAGAGTACATAGAAAAAATGGGTACTCCAAAGATTGAACTAAAATCTAACTTATGTAAATTACTTAATACATATATTGCATCATCAATATTATTTGCCCTAAAAAATATCCAAGATAAAATTATAATTAATAAAGTAAGTATCCAGTTAATGAATCTAACAATCAAATCTGGTATTTTAATGAAATTATAAAAACTTTTCTGAATGTTTTCAGTCATTATTCCAAACACATTAAATACTCCATGAATTATTCCCCAAACAATGAAAGTCCAATTGGCACCATGCCATAGACCACTAATCATAAATACTATAAAAATATTTGTATACCATCTCACTTTACCTTTTCTGTTACCTCCTAGTGATATATATAAATAATCTCTAAACCATGTAGATAGAGAGATATGCCATCTACTCCAAAATTCTTTAATTGATTGTGATATATATGGAAGATTAAAATTTCTCATTAAATCTATACCCATAATTTTTGAACATCCTAAAGCAATATCTGAATAGCCAGAGAAATCACAATAAATTTGAAATGAAAAGAAAATAGATGCCCAAATTAGAGGAAACCCTTTATAACTATGAACGTTATTAAACACTTCATTAGCATATATTGCCAAACGATCTGCTACTACTACTTTTTTGTAGAAACCCCACATGATTTGACGAAGGCCATCCATTGTTCTATTATAATCAAAATAATGTTCCTTGTGAAATTGATATAATATGTTTTGTGGTCTTTCGATAGGACCAGCTACTAGTTGAGGATAGTACATGACATATAATGAATATATGCCAAAATGTTTTTCTGCTTTCTGATTGCCTCTATATACTTCAATAGTATAGCTCATTGCTTGAAATGTATGGAAAGATAAACCTACAGGAAGAAGTATGCTAAGATAGGGAATTGGATTTTTGAAACCGATTAATGAGGCTAGTCCATCAATATTTCCATTAATAAAATTAAAATACTTAAAGATAGCTAATACACCAATATTGGCGATTAAACTATAGGCTAAGAATTGTTTTCTCTTCGGACCTTCAGCATTTTCAATCCAGATACCTGCATAGTAATCTATAATAATGGTGAAAAATAATATTAATATATAGATTGGTTTAAAGAACATATAGAAAAAGCAACTAGCAGCTAGCAGCCATGCCCATCTATACTTATGAGGCAATAGAAAATAGACTATTGTTACAATTGGGAAAAAAAGTAAAAATGCGAGAGAGTTAAATAACATAGTTAATTATAAAAGTGAGCGGCATATAATATATTCTTGCCTCGTTTGACAAAAAGATTATTTAAAATTTTATTAGTAGGGAAATTATGTAAAACATAATCTCTTAAATGATTTTTATAGTTATAGATTGTGATTTTGTTATTCTGCTTTTTTGTTGGCAGAACACATACTTCTGTTTTTGTTAAGTTTGTTTTAGCTAAGGCATTATAAAAACTATCCTCAAATTCTTTTTTTTGAACATCATTCATGAGGTTAGTTTTTAATTTATTGTTTAGTTCGGTATATATAGTTTTAAAATAATTGATTTCATTTATTGGTGTATTGGGCAATTGTAATATTCTTTGAATTTTTAAATAATCTATAATTAACCAATTATAAATAAATGCTTGTCTGATTGGTACTAATAACTCATATAATGCTTCTTCAGTAAGGTTAAGCATACTTAAATATTTAGTAATATTGCCATTACCAAATAATCTTCCATTGCTTTTTTCTTCACCTTGTGCAATACCTAATCGTTTATCTATATATAAACTTTCATCGTTTAAAAGGGCATTATAAAAAAATGAAGAGTAATCAGGAGTTGTTACCCCTGGGGTATTAAAATAGTGTCCGGTTTTACTTCTTACTAACTGAGCAAATTCGTTTTTAAATGCACCATTTAATGTTTTAGGATATTGCATATCTAATGAATCAGGACTAAAATAATTGGTATTTAAAAAATTAGCGATAAGGTCTTTAGTCTTTACAATACAATCTTTAGCTTTAGGTCTTTCGGTATAAAACAAGTTGGTGTTCTCATTATATGAAGTAATTCTAAATGAAAGACAGTTAATTTCAGGATGTTTGTTTATCTTATCAAATAAATACTGTAAAGCCCCTTGATATAAAATTTTTCTATCGGGTAGTAATATTACCCATTTACCTGTTGCGTGTTTACTGGCAAATTCCCAGTGGTTTAGCATATTTAATTCCTGTTCAGGTCTAACGTATTTTAATTTGTTGTTTGGTAAAAATGAATCAATAGTCTGTTTCGTTTTTTCATCATTCCAATTATCTGATACAATCACTTCAATATTATCAAAATTTTGATTTAAGGCACTATAGATTGAGTCATGTAATAAATCATGACGATTTTTAGTAGGAATGACAATCGAAAAGAAAGGAATATTGTTATCCATATACAAAAGGTGGTCGTTCAAAAATAGTTTTATTATTCTCTAAAAATTTGTAATTAGGATAGGTACCTAATACAATTACATTGTCCGGAATTTCTCTATTAATTACACTTACACCCGCAGCAATACAAACATTATTGCCAATTTTACAATTTCCTAAAATGGAGGCATTGGCATACATAATTACATGTTCTCCAATAGTTGGAAAAATTCCTTCATTTAAACAACCGACAGTACACCCTTGATATGCAATAAAATAATTCCCAAATGTTGCGCGACCCAAAATGGTACTTAATGGATGAACAAATAAAAATATATCGGGCAAATTAGATGTAAAATAGATGTCTACACTATGTAGAGATTTATTTAAATAATATAATTTAGTACTTATGTTATTTGTACCTTCCAGTTTATATATTGAATTAGCTAGCATATATAAATACATGCAATATTGATCGGATTGAAGATGATTAAAGTAGGTGTTCCCATCTTCTGTAAAATATTTTTTTGGAATTGATTCTAAGCAAGAATAAACTCTCTCTTCTGCTTGATTGATGTGGTTTAATAAATCAGCAGCATCAATTAATTGCTCATCGGGAAAGAAATG
>CANHVE010000257.1 GCA_947464015.1 Saprospirales bacterium
CGAATGGCTTCATCTAAATAAGCTCTACAAGTATTGATTTTATTTTTAGCTTCATCAGATAATGCAAGTGCATGTTTCTGTATAAGTATGCTTTCTATTTCTTGAATACGAATGGTTTGGGAGGATATTAAATGTGTCATATTATTTTAATTGCTCTATAATGGCGTCTATACTTAATTTTTGTTCTTCGCGACTACTTATATTTTTAATTCTATAAATAGAAGATTCAATTTCATCACTTCCTATTTCCATGATGAATGAAATATTTTTTGCAGTTGCGTAGTTGAATTGTTTTTGCTTTTTGATATTGCCGGTAAATAATTCACAAGAAATGTTATAGCTTCTAAATTTTTTCACCAGATCATAACAATGATTGGTATTGTTTTCTTCTCTGGGCACTAGCAATACTTTTACCCCTTGCACTATATTGCTAGGGAATAATTGTAGTTCTTCCATCACATCATAAATTCGCTCCACACCAAAAGAAATACCGATACCACTCATGTTTTGTCCGCCAAACATCTCTGTTAAGTTATCGTATCTACCACC
Source organism: Saprospirales bacterium (assembly GCA_947464015.1). Classification (GTDB taxonomy): domain Bacteria; phylum Bacteroidota; class Bacteroidia; order Chitinophagales; family CAMDFR01; genus CAMDFR01. The sequence goes on from CANHVE010000257.1 coordinate 550, forward strand.
ACCTGAGATACTTCCCATTTGAACATTGTTTGCAGTCACTTCCCAGATAGTTCCAGTATAATAGGTGAGTCCGCGTGCCAGTGTAATATCAAATTGAACATGTGATGGATCTATGTTATCAAATATAAATTGAATTTCTTCTATCCCTTTTCTTCCTATTTCTATGGAAGCGAACACTTTTTCTAAAGCAGTAATATCTGTAATGGCCAATACCGTTTTGATTTGTTGAATTTGATTTTCATTCAAACCAATTTTTTCTAATTCATTAGTTACGCCCTCCATGCCTACTTTATCTAATTTGTCGATAGCCGAAGTAATGCCCACCAATTGTTCGGGTGCATTTGCATAGATAGCTAATGCTTCTAATAATTTTCTATTATTGATTTTGATGCTCACTGGAATTTGTAATCGTTTAAATACTTCGATTAAAATTTCACTTAGTTCAACATCATTAAATAAAGAATCGGCCGAAATAATATCGGCATCAAATTGATAAAATTCTTGATAACGTCCTCGTTGCGGTCTGTCAGCACGCCAAACGGGAGCAACATGATAACGCTTGAAAGGGAAAGTTAAATCGCCTTGGTGTTGAACTACATAACGAGCCAGAGGCACCGTTAAATCATAACGTAAGCCTTTTTCAGCAATATCTTTTAATAGTTTAGTCGAATTTTTTTCTTGATAAGTAGTATCATCTACTTTAGATAAGAAATCCCCACTATTCAATATTTTAAATAATAATCGATCCCCTTCTTCACCGTATTTACCGGTTAAGGTTTCTAGTCGTTCAAAAGCAGGTGTTTCAATTTCTACAAAACCATAATGCTCTAATACATTTTTAATGGTATTAAAAATATATTTTCGTTGCATCACTTCGTTGGGTAAAAAATCACGAGTGCCTTTAGGTAAGGAGGGTTTTACTTTCGACATATTAAAATTATTCTACTGCAAAGGTAATATTCCTATAGAATTGGAGGCTATATTTTCTACTTAGAATGCAAAATGATAAAGTCCGTTCGCATCTTTAAATAAATAATTTACCGTTCGTGGCCATAAGGGTTTTACCATTTCTTTTTCCCAAGCTTGCAATTTTGTTTCCAAATCTTTAGTGATTAACGGATAATCGGGATATACATTTTCAGTCTCTTCAATATTTTTAGAAAGATTATACAAGGCTTTCGTATGATCGATATCATTAATCACTAATTTCCAATTCTTATAACGTATCGCCGCATTTTCAGCACTTCTCCAATATAAGGCTCTATCTAATTTATTGCTACTGGTATTTGTCAAATCAATTCCATCATACACTCTATCTTTAGGCATTTCGCAATGTGTCATTTTGCAAATAGTAGTAAATATATCCAATGAAATCACTGGTTCATCATACATGCCATTGCTGATATGATTTTTCCATTGCATCATCATCGGCACCCGCAAACCTCCTTCAAAATTAGTCATCTTACCTCCTCGATAGGGTTTGTTTTCTGTTGTGCCATTATAGCGCGCTCCACCATTATCACTCAAAAAGAAAATGATAGTATTCTCTGCTAATCCTGTGCTATCTAAATAATGTGTGAGTCTACCAATTTGATCATCTAAATTTTTGATCATTGCATAATAGATTCGTTTTATAGGATCTGGTTCATTAGCAAATTGATCATAATAATATTGAGTTGCTTGCAAAGGCGCATGTGGCGCATTATACGCCAAGTAAATAAAAAAAGGCGATGCAGTATCTTGTCGTTCTATAAATTGTATGGTTTCATCCGTCAATCTATTCGTTAAATAACCCGTATCTTCTATGCGTGTGCAACAGTTTTTAGTGATGGCACAATTTCCTTCTCTGCCTTTGGCATTCTTCCATTGATGTGCATCCATAAATTGATGCGGAATTTTTTGATTGATAATGTTTTTATCTTTTTCATTGGCATATAAAGTATAGGCTTCACTAAATCCATATTGATAATCAAATCCACGTTTACAAGGCAATGCAAAGTCCATTGCACCCAAATGCCATTTACCTAGAATCGCAGTATGATAATGATATTTTTTTAATACATCAGCAATAGTTATTTCAGATGGTGGTAAGCCTTGTCTCAAGCGGTCTTCATCGGTAGGTATATTTTTATTCATTACCGGAACCAAAGGACGTAAACTTTTTCGTTGCTTAAATCCCCAGAATTGTAATTTGTTTTTTACATATCGCTCACAGGGTTGTAGTTCATGTCCAAAGCGCTCTTGATACCTGCCTGTAAGTAATCCGGCACGTGAAGGCGAACAAACAGGTGATGAAATATACGCTTCATTAAAGATGATTCCATTAGTTCCTATCGCATCTATATTTGGTGTGCTAACAGATTTATTTCCATATAACGAAATATCAGTTTGTCCTAAATCATCGGCCAGTATGATAATGACATTAGGTCTTTTTATTGAACTTGCATCAGCAATCGTATCTGATAGATAATTTTTTTTTCCTTGAATTAAATTTTCATC
>CANHVE010000258.1 GCA_947464015.1 Saprospirales bacterium
CCTTCCTCTCTGCAAATAAAAAATGAATCTCACTATGTGAGATTTTTTTATGTAGAGCAGAAGCTAAACTTGTTTAAGCGTATGTGAAACATAAAAAAACAAATCTGAAAGATTTCATTTATTATTTAAGCCCCCAAACTTGGGAAAGCGAAGCAATCCCTTCCTCTCTGCAAATAAAAAATGAATCTCACCTAGTGAGATTTTTTTATGTGGAATAAGAGCTATAAGGAAATTTGTATAATATAGTTGATAATATTTTATTCATTCTCAATCGAACAAAATACAAACTCATGTGTTACCTTTGCAAACCAATAAAAGTACATACATGAAAATTCTTGCATTTGCAGCTAGTAATAGTTCTCAATCGATAAATAAAAAATTAATTCATTATACAGCTAGTTTGTTTCAAAATCATGAAGTGGAAATCATAGACATCAATGATTATGAAATGCCAATATATAGTACAGATAGACAAATGGCTACTGGTATTCCGGAATTGGCTACTACACTTGGACAGAAAATAGATAGCAGTGATTTGATTATGATTTCATTTGCAGAGCATAATGGTTCTTATGTAACAGCATTCAAAAACATTTTCGATTGGTTATCTGTGATGAAAGACCGAAAAACTTGGGGTGAAAAAAACATGTTTTTAATGGCCACATCACCAGGACCGAGAGGTGCGATTGGTGTATTAGAAATGGCGGAAAAGCGTTTTCCTTTCAATGGAGGACATGTAGTTGCCACTTTTTCATTTCCATCATTTGCTACTAATTTTAAGGAAGAGGAAGGTATTATTTTAGAAGAGAAAAAACAAGAGTTACTTTCTATCATTGAAAGAATTTCTTAGGCTTCTTCTACAGCGTCCATTTTATTTAAATCAAATATTACATTGAGTTTACCAGGTATTTCAGAATAAGGCATACTAAATTTTTTATTCCAAAGAATTTCGTCTGCAGTCCATGAAGAACGGCTATGAAGTTCTTGTCCGTAGGTTTCGCTAAATCCTTTGATCATTAAAATCAATTCTAAATTTGAATCCAGGAAATCTTGTTGAGTCAATTCATATAAAGGGCTAGTATCATTAATTTCGTGTACTAAATTCCAGTTTAGAGGAAGCGTAACTACTTTATCAGATTCGAGTTTCAGCGTATGATATTTTCGTTTGTTCGCACCTTCATCATTTACAATAAAAGTCACTAATAATTTTACTTCTAAATCGAGTAATATATTATCTTGTTTGTTGGCCACACGAACCATTAGTATAGGAAAAGGTTTCATAGGATTAACTACTGCCACATTTGAGAATACGAATCCTTTACTTGGTTTAATGAATCGACCATAAAATAAACCAGTTGCAAGAGAGAAACTAAGTAAACCAACAACTGCTTCTATACTAGATACAAAATTAGTGATTGTACCTTTAGGAGCTAATGCTCCGTAACCAACAGTAGTTAATGTTTGCGCGCTAAAATAATAACATTGAGAAAACTCATGAATCCAGCAACCTTTATCAGTACCAGATATATGTTCTATTCCAATAGATTGATAAATTAATGCAAAAACACAACTCATTAAGAAGTAACCTGCAATCACTAATAAAATAAAGTGACTCCACTTCATGTCGATTAAATAATGGTAAATATTTTTTTCACCACCTATTCGTTCGACTCTAAACATACCGTCTTTACCAAGCATACGGGCGGTACTTTGGATTTTAGAACTAAACCCAAGATCATCTGCATTACGATATTTTCTTACACGGTCGCGAAAATTACTTCTTATAGACATGCATTATATTTTTTTCAGAATCATATCACTGATATGGTTTCCTATACTTAAAGAGGAGGTTGCAGCTGGAGAAGGAGCATTACAAACATTGATTACATTTTTATCATCAAAGAATAAATAATCATCTAGTAGCGCGCCATCTTTACCACAAGCAAGTGCACGCACTCCTGCACCACCTTCTATCAAATCATCTTCAACTAATTCGGGTAATAATTTTTGAAGAGCCGAAGTGAAAGCTGGTTTATAAAAAGATCTTTTGTATTCATCTAATCCTTGACGCCAAAATTTAGTAGCCATTTTTCTGAAACCAGGATAAGATAATGTTTCAAATAATTCACCAAAATGAATATCTAATTTTTTATAGCCTTCCCTTCTAAATGCTAATACAGCATTAGGACCTGCTTCGATACCGCCTTTAATCATACGGGTAAAATGTACACCTAACCAAGGAAATGCTGGATCTGGAGCTGGGTAAATTAAATTTTTAACTAGATATTCTTTTTCTTTACGCAATTTATAATATTCGCCTCTAAATGGTAGGATTTGCATTCCAATATCTGAGCCATGTGTTTGTGAAGCTAGCTTATCGCTATATAAACCACCACAATTCACCATAAGTGCTGCCGAATAGGTTTTGTTTTCGGTGATGACATGACAAGTATCCCCTTTATTTTCAATCTTTATAACTTTTTCATTTAAGAAAATAGAAGCTCCCCATTCTTGAATATTTTTAGCATATGCTCGGGTAACACCAGGAAAATCAACTATTCCTGCTTGAGGTACCCAAATTCCTTTAACACCACCTACATGAGGTTCAATTTCTCTTAATTGTTGAATATCGAGTAATTTAAGACCATCCAGACCATTTTTGATACCTCTATCGAGTATTACATCTAAAGTAGGTAATTGATGTTGTTCGGTAGCTACGATAATTTTACCTGTGATTTCGTATTTAATATTTTCTTTCTGACAAAAATCAATCAGCATTTTATAGCCTTCTCTATTATTCTTAGCACGTAAACCTTCTGGTTTATAGTATATACCAGAATGTATAACCCCGCTATTATTGCCTGTTTGATGTTTACCGATAGATGCTTCTTTATCTAATACAGCAATTTTTAATTGTCTATTTTTTTCTAATAGTTTGTATGCTGTTGCTAAGCCCACTATCCCTGCACCAATAATTAAAACATCATATTTAATTTCCATTCAAAAAATTTTACACAAAGATATAGAATATTGGAATTA
>CANHVE010000259.1 GCA_947464015.1 Saprospirales bacterium
ATCCAATTATTATTGGGCTTTGCCAAAGCAGGTAGCTTATCCAATTATTTTCCAACCAGTGTCATTGAAGGGATGCTCACTGCTATTGGTATCATCATTATTTTAAAGCAAATTCCTCATGCATTTGGTTTTGATAAAGATCCTGAAGGAGATTTTAATTTTATTGAACCAACTGGAAATACAGAATTGGATACACTTATTTTTTCAATTAATAATATCCATTTGGGTGCTACCTTAATTAGTATTACTGGTTTAGTTATATTAATTGTATGGGATAAAATAGAGTTCTTAAAAAAAATAAAATTAGTTCCCCCTGCTTTAGTTGCAGTAATAGTAGGGGTTTTAATGAATCAAGCATTTGTCGCTAGCGGTTCATCATTAGCAGTATTATCTGGACATTTAGTAAAACTACCCGATATCAGTACTATTTCAACTAGTTTTAGCTTACCTAATTTTACTCAAATACTTAATCCAAAAGTTTGGATGGTAGCTGTAACCATTGCTATTGTTGCTTCTATAGAAACATTATTATGTATTGAAGCAACGGATAAAATGGATCCACTCAAACGATTTACCAATACCAATACTGAATTGAAAGCACAAGGGATTGGCAATATAATTAGCGGATTGTTAGGTGGCTTGCCTATTACTTCTGTGGTAGTACGTTCATCTGCTAATGTAAATTCAGGTGGTCGAACCAAAATATCTACTATTGTTCATGGTATACTTTTGTTGCTTTGTGTGCTTAGTATTCCTACTATTTTAAATATGATTCCTTTAGCTACTTTGGCTGCTATTTTATTAATGATCGGTTTCAAATTAGCTAAACCTACATTATTTATTCATATGTGGAAGAATGGTAAAAAACAATTTTTACCTTTTATCATCACAGTACTTGGTGTAGTTTTTATCGATTTATTAAAAGGGGTATCTATCGGACTTATGGTAAGTATATTTTTAGTGTTACGTGAAAACTTAAAAATTGCTTATTTCTTAGATAAAACCAAACAAAATGAAAATGATCCTTATGTATTAAAATTGGCACAAGAGGTTTCTTTCCTTAATAAAGCAGCTATTAAACGCACGTTGTATAGCATTCCTGAAAACAAATCAATAGTGATTGATGCTTCTGACGCAGCCTATATCGATTTTGATGTGATTCAACTTATCAAAGAATTTAACAATATTGCCTCCAAAGAAAAAAATATTAATGTAGAACTAGTAGGATTTAAAGAAGAATATAAAATGCTACATTAATTCAAAATTATTAATTTTAAAAATCAAATAAATAAAATGGAAAAATCATATCAATTATTATTAGCCAATAATAAAAAATGGGCTACAGAAAAAACGAAAGTAGATCCTGAATATTTTGATCAATTATCTAAAGGTCAAAATCCACAATATTTATGGATTGGTTGTTCGGATAGTAGAGTGCCTGCCAATGAAATTACAGGTACAATTCCAGGTGAAATATTTGTACATAGAAATATTGCCAACATGGTAGTTCATAGTGATATGAATATGCTCAGTGTGTTATCTTATGCGGTAGAAGTATTAAAAGTAAAACATGTGATTGTATGTGGACATTATGGCTGTGGTGGTGTAATCGCAGCTATGGGGAATAAACAATATGGGTTGATTGATAATTGGCTTCGTCATATCAAAGATGTGTATCGCTTGCATCAAGAAGAATTAGATGCCATTAAAGATATGGATGAAAGAGCTAGAAGATTAGTGGCTCTTAATGTGATTGAACAAGTACACGATTTAGGTAAAACTTCGATTGTACAAAATGCCTGGAGAAACAACCAAGAATTACATTTACATGGTTGGGTGTATGATTTAAGCGATGGTATTATTGATGACTTAGGTGTAAATATTCGAAACATCAATGATATGCACCGAATTTATCAATTTACAGATATGTAGGATAATTTTCATTTTAATAGCGATTAGTTTTATATTTATTTTATTAACCAAAACTAAATAATATGAATTTTATAGCAATTTTAGTAGCAGCACTAGTGCCATGGCATTAGGCTTTATCTGGTATCATCCAAAAGTATTGGGAACGGTATGGATGACAGAAACCGGACTCACTGAAGAGAAAATGAAAGCTGGCAATATGGCTTTGATATTTGGGATATCTTTTATTTTAGCTTTTATGCTTTCTTTATCTTTAACCAATCAGGTAATTCATCAATTAGGATAGATGGTGCCTTATACTATGCCATGAAAGATCCTGCTAGAAAAGATGCCGCAGTAGCTATCTCTAATCAATTTAAAGAGGCTGGTGTTTATGCAAGCGATGGTAGAAGTATTAAACATGGTTTAATTCATGGAATTATCGCAGCATTATTTTTTATGTTACCTATCTTGGCAACCAATGCCATGTTTGAAAGAAAATCTTTTAAATACATATTGGTAAATGCAGGATACTGGACAGTTTGCTTAGGTATTATGGGTGCTATCGTTTGCGCATGGAAATAAACTTAATAATCAAATGGAAAAAGGCTTAGAAATTTCTAAGCCTTTTTTGTTTAATAAAAGCAACCTGATTTGACAATTGTAGCGTCTGATTATAATACATGAAAAAACTAATTCTACTTTTTATTCCTATTTTATTATTCATATTCTACATATGTATTGGATGTTGCAAGGAAGATATATGCGTAAATAAATTAGATGGGAAATATATCTGTACTGTGAAAAAATATACTTTTGAAAATCTCTATAGATATTCAGAAATATTTATTGAAAGTCGCAAAACAATACAAGAAATTCATATAATAAATGACTCAACTTTATACTTTAATGTGACATTTGGGAATACTTCATTGAGCTACGATACAGTTAATATAATATCTAACATATCTGCGAATGATAGTATTTTTTTTAATAATTATAATCATGTTATATATGGGATAGGAAGAATAAGATATATACATGGATATTTTAATAAAAATAAAATTTATTTGGAACTTGACATTGCTATATCTCCGTATAGTGGTGAATACTA